>JBBRVV010000116.1:0-6369 GCA_038246525.1 Pseudanabaenales cyanobacterium | reverse complement strand
CAGATCTTTGCTTCACCTGCCGATTAGATCTGACAGATCCGAATGATCGCAGTTTGAATACTACTAAGCTCATCTCTGCCGATTTTCAAATCTTGCTCTAAACTTAACAAAATCCTGATTACCTCGGTCAACTGTGCACCCGCCCAAGTTTTAACCTCTTGCTTCAGAAAATGTAAGCGTTTAGGATTACCGATTTCTGCCGCCTCTGCCACTACTTTGTCGTCTCTTTCGCCAGCCTCTTGCATCACCTTGATCCATAACCAAGTGCGAAACTGGCTAGTTAGGGTTGCCACCAAGCGAATGCCAGGCTCATTCCTTGATATTAGTTCTGCCAAGATCATCAGGGCGCGATCGCTTTGCCGTAGTCGTAATGCTTGTGCCAATTGGAAACTACTATGGGCGCTGGCTGTAACCAATTCTGCTATATCTTCGGCGCTAATCAAACGATCGCCATAACAGAGGAATAACTTTTCTAGCTCAAGCTGCAACCGCCGTTGGTCGCTACCGATAGATTCTACTAGCATTTCCACTGCTTCAGGGCTGAGCTTAATTGAGATGGGTTTGGCTAATTGTTTAATTAAAGTAGCGATCGCTTCCGTATCCCAAGCCGCGATCGGCGAGAATTCCCTGATTGTGGCGTATTTCTGCAACAATTTGGTTGACTTCAATCTCCCATCTGGCTTTTGACTGGTGGTAAGGATCAGGTGGGAATAGGGGGGTAAATGTTGACATATTGACTCCAACTGCTTGAGCAGAGGCTCGCTACACTTTTGGCTGATCGTAACTTCCTGTAGCCAAGTCAGGCGATCGCCATTACCGAAAGGTGCAGTTAGCGCTTGCATAAAGCCCTCTATAATTTGCACGTCAGTAGCGGCTGCAATCTTAGCGTAGTTAAAGTCTAACCAAAGGGGATCTAGGTGGATGTCAACACAAAGTTTTTGCACAGCTTGTGTTAATTGGTAGTCATCCTCACCCCAGTAAAAATAAGTTGGCATTGTATGATTAGATCCATGCTGTGGTGTGAAGTGGTGTGAATTGAGGGATTAAATGATTACCAGAAGCCGAACCGACCGGACGATGATGACCAGTGTAAAGACTGCGACTAGAGCTTTTACGACTAGGGCAACTACTAAGACTGAATCGAGGAGTGAACCGAGGAGTGAATCCAGGGCTGACTCTAGATCAGACAGGGACAGAAATGCTAGACAGTCTAAGAATTCCAAGTCTGGCAATAGATTTTCTAGCTCAATCTCGAGCAAATCGCTAGATAAATCACTTAGTAAACTTCTGGGCGATCGCTGGTTTCCCCAGATTTACGCTATCACAGAAGAGATTTTTGACTTTACCTTTGAACATTTACGCTATCGCCAACTTGGCAAAAGAATTTTTGACTTTCTGTTTGCCTTAACTGTGCTGACCCTATTTTTCCCGCTCTACCTGTCTCTAGCTCTACTAATCAGGCTCAGTTCCCCAGGACCAGTGCTATATAGGCAGCGTCGTGTAGGTCGCAATGGCAAATCTTTTAGCTGCATGAAATTTCGGACGATGGTTGTGGATGCAGATCTAGCCCTAGAGGAATTACTGGATCGCTGCCCCGCTAGTAAAGCTGAATTTGAAGATAGTTTTAAGCTCAAAGATGACCCAAGAATTACCTCAATTGGCAAATGGCTTCGCATCACCAGCCTGGATGAATTCCCGCAGTTTTGGAATGTACTAGTAGGTGACATGAGCATCGTGGGTCCGCGTCCCCTAGTTCAAGATGAGCTACCAAAATATGGTGAAGCAATTGATGAAGTTTTGACCATTCGTCCTGGAATTACTGGATTGTGGCAAGTTTCAGGTCGCAATGACATTCCCTATGATCGGCGAGTCCAAATTGACTCAAGATATGTGCGTCGTCATAGTATTTGGTTGGACTTAGAAATCATCTTTAAGACAGTTGGAGTGGTAATTTTTCCTAAAGGCAATGGGGCATATTAACTAATAAAATCCTAAAATAAGCAGATGGAAACTACCGAAACAATTCAAACCGATCAGGTACTGGCTCAGGCACAAACCGAGGAGTTGCTTATACATCTGCTAGAAATTTGCGATCGCCTCTGTCATACTCTTGACCTCAAAGATTTGCTTTGGCAGATATTAAAAAAAAGCTGCGATCTTACCTGGAGTGATGCTGGCAGTATCTATTTGATTGAGCGTGAAGATGCCCTCGCTACGGTTTGTTTTATGGTTTCCCATAATGCTTCTCAGCCTGATCGCTCCTTAGAATCCTTTGCCCTACCCATGACTACTAATACCTTAGTCGGCTACGTGGCGCTAACTGGTGAAATTCTAAATCTTGAAGATGTATATCAACTACCTGCCAATGCTCCCTACCAACATCACTCCACTTTTGATGCTGACATCGGTTATCGCACGCGCTCTGCCCTAGTTTTGCCTTTGCTCGATCATCAGAACGTAGTAATTGGCGTAATGCAGTTACTCAACCGTAAGACCAAGCCAAATTTGACGGTTCTGCCCGAAAATGCCTATACCGTTACCCAACCTTACTCGCAGTTAGAAGTAAATTTTTTACGGTCTTTAGCTAGTATCACCGCGATCGCCGTTGAACGGATCCAGTTATTAAGTAAGTCTGGGAGCCTTTAATTTAGCCAACCAAGAAAATAGTTAAGGAAATTTTTTGGCTATTCTTTTGGACTATGATGAGAACCAAGATTATTTATGCTTATCTGACTAATAAATTTAATTAGCCAAAATTTACACTGAATTTATAAAATACGGAGATTTTCCATTCATGCTCACGCTCAAGATAGTTGTTTACGTTACTGTTATCTTCTTTGTTAGCCTTTTTGTGTTTGGCTTCCTCAACAGCGACCCCTCTCGCAACCCCAGCGGCAGAGAAGATCTAGAATAGATTTAACTTACTTTAGGTAAATTGTGCCCCAAGCTTCTTCTAGTTCAAATAGCTCTAATTCCCAAGTTAACAAACAAGCTAATCAAAAACCAGTTCAAAAATTAGCAAGTTTCTTTGGTGGAGACTTCAGATTACTGTCGCTGTTAATTCCCTATGCCAAGCAGAGTTATCGGGAACTGGTAATTTCTTTGATCCTGCTAATACCTCTATCGATCGCCAATGCGATTCAGCCTCTATTAGTGCAACAGGCGATCGACGGACCAATCAAAGCTGGAGATTTAGTGGGATTGCGTTGGTTCTGCGTCTTGGTAGCTCTGACTATCATTATTCGACTAGGATTAGCAGGTGTGCAGGGCTACCTGGTACAAAAGGTGGGGCAGAAAATTACGGCAGATATCCGTAATGATTTATTTTTTCACATTACCCAACTATCTACCAGCTTTTTTGACCGTACCCCAGTTGGAAAACTAATTACTCGTCTTACCAGTGATGTAGAAGCGCTCGGCGATGTTTTTGCCACAGGTGCAGTAGGAATTTTTAGTGACATTGCCTCAATTATTGTGGTGGCGCTAGTGATGTTTCTCAACTATCGTTGGGATCTGTCCCTGATGTTAGTGGCAATGATCTTCCCAATCACTGGTCTAATTATTTATTTTCAGCATCAGTATCGTAAGGCTAACTTCATCGCCCGCGATCGCTTGTCCGATTTAAACTCAATCCTGCAAGAGAATGTGGTGGGGGTAAATATTGTGCAGTTATTTCGCCGTGAGCAATACAACACCAAACTTCACCGTGAGGTTAACCAGCGCTATGTGGTGGAAGTGAACAAGACTATTTTTCATGATTCGGCAGTGTCTGCCACTTTAGAATGGATTTCCTTAGTCGCGATCGCTGGCATTTTGTGGCTCGGTGGCGGACAAATTGTGCAGCAGAACTTGACCTTTGGTGAATTATCCGCGTTTGTGCTGTTTTCCCAGAGATTATTTGATCCCCTGCGCCAATTAGCAGAAAAATTTACGGTGGTGCAATCTGGCTTTACGGCGATTGAGCGGATCGATAATATCTTGAGTGAGCCAATCGAGATTCGCGACCCTGAGTTTCCATTGCATATTCCCGCCACCGCCGAGGGAGAGATTAAATTTGAGCGGGTTTCCTTTGGTTACAAGCCTGATGAATATGTAATTAAAAATTTAAACTTTACAATTGCCCCAGGCGAAAAGGTGGCTTTGGTGGGACCAACAGGGGCAGGTAAAAGTTCGATCATTCGCTTGCTTTGTCGTCTTTACGAGCCAACTAAAGGGCAGATTTTAATTGATGGTATTAATATTAATCAAATTTCCCAATTAGAACTACGTCGCCATATTGGCGTAATTCTCCAGGATGCTTTTCTATTTTCAGGCGATGTGCAAAGCAATATTACTTTAGGTGAAGAGTTTAGCCAAGCTCAAGCGATCGCCGCGGCAAAAGCCATGAGCGTAGATCAATTTATCCAAAATCTGCCCCAGGCATACCAAACTCAAGTGCGATCGCGCGGCTCTAATTTATCTGGAGGACAAAAACAATTACTTGCCTTTGCTAGGGCGGCGGTGCGCGATCCAAGGATATTGATTTTAGACGAGGCTACAGCCAGTCTTGATGTAAATACTGAGTACCTCATTCAACAATCCCTAGACAAACTGATGCTAGGTAGAACCACAATTGTGATCGCCCACCGCCTTTCTACTATCCGTAACGTAGATCGGATCTTAGTATTGAAGCAAGGCGAATTAGTAGAACAGGGCAGCCATGCCGAGCTGATCAAGCAAAATGGACTCTATGCCAGCCTCTATGAACTAGAACTAA
The DNA here is from genome assembly GCA_038246525.1 of Pseudanabaenales cyanobacterium. GTDB lineage: Bacteria > Cyanobacteriota > Cyanobacteriia > Pseudanabaenales > Pseudanabaenaceae > JANRLH01. Next base: position 1,613 of record JBBRVV010000116.1, on the reverse strand, counting down.
GCACAGGTAAAGTTATTTCTTAATTTGCTACTTGACAGACACCCCCCTAATTCGTATATTATTAGATTTGTCGCAAAATTTTCTTAGCTGGTTATAAATACTAGCCAAGTCGAGACTAGCAGATATAAATAACTCAGACACTGGCAGAGCAATTAGTACTAAAACCCAAGTACTGATCGCTTAACACCAAAATTTTAATGCTTAAGCTTAAAACCTTAAGTGCAAACATCCAAATTCTAGTATTTAAAGTTCAGGGAGATTGATTAGTGGCTCGCATAGCAGGGGTAGACCTTCCACGAGATAAGCGTATCGAAATTGCGCTGACATACATATTTGGCATTGGCTTGTCCAGTTCCAAAGCAATTTTGGAAGTTACCAAAGTAAACCCAGATATCAGGGTAAAGGATCTCACAGATCCAGATATTGCTCTTCTTCGCCAAGAGTTGGAAACAAACTATCAGGTAGAAGGAGATTTACGCCGACTAGAAGGCTTAAATATTAAGCGTCTGGTTGATATTGGTTGCTACCGTGGCAGAAGGCATCGCCTTGGGCTACCGCTTAGAGGACAGCGTACCCGTACTAATGCTCGTACTCGCCGAGGAACGCGCCGAACTGTGGCTGGTAAGAAGAAAGTAGCTAAGAAGTAGGTTCTTCACTTTTATTGTTTCTTTCCTAGATTTTTGCCTATATCTACGCCGAGCTTCTAATCTTTCTTTTGAGCCGACTCTTAAGAATATTTCCAACAGAACATCTCACAAGAATCTTTTTAAGCTGCAAAAGTAAAAGGCAAAGTTAATTAATAAAGTCAATTGAGAAAGCCAATAAATAGAGTCAAAGAACTTTTGGCTAATCCCTCCCAAACTTTTAGAGAGGGAGAGTCTAAAGGAAAAGCATAGAGGGAGCTAATCTTAAAGATTCAAAAATTACTGCTCTTCGGTCTTCACTCACTTGGAGAAAAGACTCGTAAAGTCCTACCCTGAGATCCACCTAACCCATTCACCACACCCCATCAATTAAATCTAGGAAAATTTATCAAATATGGCTCGTCAACCTACTCGTCGTACTGGACCACGCAAAGCGAAGCGGAATGTCCCCAATGGAGTTGCCTACATTCAATCCACTTTCAATAATACGATCGTCACGATCGCTGATACTGGCGGAGATGTAATCTCTTGGGCATCTGCTGGATCTAGCGGCTTTAAGGGTGCCAAGAAAGGTACTCCATTTGCAGCTCAAACTGCGGCTGAAGGTGCTGCTCGTCGGGCAATGGAACAGGGTATGCGTCAAATTGAAGTGATGGTTTGTGGTCCTGGTTCTGGTAGAGAAACTGCAGTGCGCGCACTGCAGGCAGTAGGTTTAGAGATTACCTTGATTCGAGATATAACCCCCATTCCCCATAATGGTTGTCGTCCGCCAAAGCGTCGTCGGGTATAAAAGCGAAGCGAATTTAAGGATCAAGTTGAAGACGGTATAAAGAGACAGTAAAAGAGACAGTATTGGTAAGCCATGGCACAATTTCAGGTAGAGTGTATTGAGTCCTATACCGAAAAGAACAGTAGTCAGTATAGTCGATTTAAATTAGAACCCCTTGAACGAGGGCAAGGTATCACCAT
>JBBRVV010000115.1:0-6443 GCA_038246525.1 Pseudanabaenales cyanobacterium | reverse complement strand
TTTGAAATTATTCAGCGCATAGAGGGAGCTAAAGGATTTGGTGCAGGCAATTTTCAAGCACTATTTGAGGCGATCGAACAGCAACAAATTAGCCGAACTAAATTAAGTAGATAAATGCTTACGCTTAAGTGTCATTCTTGGGGAGGAGATTTGCCATAAAACTTTCGGGATCTAGAAATAGAAGTCAAGCTAGTAAATTTATTGTAATAAAAAACAGCCTCTCCAGAAATCGAAGAAACTGTATTCAAAATTATTCAGAAGATTAAAGAAAGACTAACCTTCAACAATTACCTTACCAACCATGCCAGCTCCACGGTGAGGAGTACAGAAGTAGCGATATTCTCCTACTTCCGCAAAAGTTGATTCTGCACCAAGATTAGGCTTGAGTAAAAGCTTCTTGTGGGACAGTTCGGGATAGCCTTCAAAAATTACGTTATGTGGGAAAGCCTTATTGTTCAACCATTTGACCGTATCGCCAGCCTTGATCTTGATCTCTTTTGGTTCAAAAACCAATTGACCACTATCAGAACCCATTTTTACAGTGTAGGTTTCGGCAGCTACGGCTTGAGTATTGGCAAGGAAGCCACCAATCACTAGCAAGACACCAGCGATAATTAGGCTTAAACGCTTGCTGAGAAGCTTGATATTAGACAAAATTTGCGATTTCATAGTTAGTTCTTAGTGTATTCCTAAATCTTAAATATTATTTTATAACCATTTAGCCAATGTTTGGAACCAGTCTAATAGTAAATTTTACCACCACCCCAACTTACACCTTTGAGGTTACTAGAGTAAAGAATATAGCCCGCGATCGCTTTCAACTCAGGGTCAGTCAAACCGCGCATAATTGGGAAAATATCGGTACTCTTGAGGCTAGGGTGAAGTTCACTAATGTCATCTACGCCATCAAAGGTAGTGGGATTTTTCATGTAATCTACTAAGCCTTCGATCGTATTTCGTTGGGGTGAAGCTAGAGCTAAGGTTTCACTATCAAGTCCGACGTTAGGGTTAGTCAAAGTCGCCCCGCCTACATGGCAATTGGCACAGGCAGAGTTGAATAGCTTTTTGCCCTTGGCGATTTCACTTTTTGTGAGCAAAGTTTTTTCTTTACCATTGAGCAATACCGAACGATTATCGTCAATAGGTACTTTGGTAGGCGTTTGAGCCTGAACTGGCTGAGTGAAAAAAAGCTGTGACACAACCATCAAACTAGCAATCGCTAATAACAGCAAATTTTGTAAATTTTTCTTCATGTTTTTTATATTTATATAATAAGTAATTTATTTTTGTTCGAGCGCAACTAACATCACCGCTTTAGCATCCTCTAGGGCGAGTTTGGTAAAGGGATCTTGATAGCTAATGCCCAGGCGATCGCAGATTTGACAAACCTTTTCGATTGAAAGCTTATAGTCTTCGGCGATTTCAGCGATCGATAAATCTGCAAAGCCCATATTCTTCTTTTTAATTGCAAGATAATTTCTAGTGCTTTTTTAATTTAACGATAAAATGTGCGCTTCTTATCAGTTTGGGCAAGAATCGGTTTTAGTAAGATTGATCGGCTTACTTAGGTGCAGCCCATGAGAAGGAAAATTAAGGGGTTAAGAAATATGATTGAGCGATCAAGCCTAAAGCCATTGCCACAATTGCGCCAATTGCCGTATTAATTCCATTTACCACTTCGTTGGTCAGCCAATTATATTTATTTTGCAAAGTTGCGCCAATTAAGCTCTCGATATTCGTAGCCACAAAAGCCGCCACCACACACCAAACCAAATCCCAAGGGAAAGTAATCTCACCTACGCCAATTCCGATCAGCGCTAAGACTATCGATCCCAGAACCCCTGCTAGCGTCCCTTCTAGGCTGACTGCTCCTTCTGTTCCTGCCGCTACGGGCTGAAAGTTGGTAATTAAAAAAGTAGTCTTGCCATAGGCTTTGCCGATTTCGCTGGCACAGGTGTCCGCCAGTTTAGTACTCAGGCTAGCTACATAGCCCAAGAGCCAGAGCGGGTGGGGCAAAAATAAGTAAGCGATCGCGCAAATTGCCCCAGTAAATGCCGAACCCCAAAGATTTTCAGGGCCGCGCGCGCCATCTCGTTTTTCGGCGATCCCTTTTTCTTCCTTAATGGCTTTACCAATGCGGGTTACAACTGAGCCTAACACCAGATAACTAAAAATTACGCTGTAGCCTTGCCAGCCCAAGCAGCCCCAAATCAGGATGCCTAAAAACCAGGCATGAAGGATGCCAGTGGTAGTCAATACTTTGCGGGGCAAGATCAGAGCGATCGCGGCTAGTCCTGTGTTCAAGCCCCCAGCTACCAACCAGGGAATTAACCAATTTGACTCAAGGTTTAGTTGACCCATGTTCTTTTACTTGATGTCGCTTAATATTATGGTCAGAAATTCGAGCAAGGCTAAAGCAGGAATTAGCTCTTCGCCATTAGTCTACCAATTGCCACCAATGGAAAGCTGGACCAATAAAGCGCACTGTAATCCACATGGTAACCATCAAGCCAATTCCACCCCATGCTCCCATCGTGGTAATGCGGACAAACTGGGTTGCCTTATCTTTAGTCAAGCCTGGCAGCCAAGAAAATACAGGTTCAGTTTTGCCATAGCTTTCGCCCAAATCTTGTTTCCGTCGCTTAGATTCACCCATTAGATTTACCCATTTGCTACTGTTATTTGTCTCTAGCTTAAAAAATAGCCCCAATTGCCAAGAATTAAAAACTAATAGGTTCTAGAAGAGATTAGATTTTAACCAAAATCAAGCAAAGGGGTAAACTATAATTTAATCTTTTCCAGAGGTGATCACTGGTGGCATCTTCAAATCTTCATAAGCTAACCCGCGGGCTGGCGACACACAAGGTAAATGATTATTTTGCAGTGCTAGGATTGCCACTCACTACCAATGTGGTTGATATTCGGAAGAAATTTCTCAGTTTAGCTAAGTCTCTTCACCCTGATGTGTTCGCGCTCTCAGAATTACAACGGGATTGGGCAGAAAAGTATTTTGCCAAGATGGCAAGCCCTTCCTATAAAATTTTGAATAATGATAATAGCCGTGATGAGTATTTTGCTACCCTGCGCTATCTCGCCTCTGACCTAAAAAAGCTAGAAACAGCGCCTGAAGTGCAATCTGAACTAGCCCAAAAATTACTCAAGTTTCCCCATGAAGTGAACTACAACCAATATGTGAATGAGCTAGCCACCAAACAGTATAAATCTTTAAGTAAGGCCCTGGAATTTACCAACGAGTTGAGCGAGCTAAATTTAATATTTTTATATACTCAAACCCAAATTGGACAGCCAGCACGGGTAAGCCAAGAGCCTGTAGTTTCGCTCCCCACTCCTCCTCCTCTGCCAAAGGTTTCTAAGGCGCAGCCCAAAATCGCGATCGCTGAGGCGTTAATTACCAAGAAAAAGTGGGCAGAAGCGATCGCTGAACTCAAACTCGCCGAAAAACTTGATTCTACTTCTAGCCAAGTATTTGCCCTGATGGGGATAGTTTATCTGGGGCAGAAGTCGGCCACGATGGCGAAGTCCTGCTTCCAAAAAGCCTTGAAGCTCAACCCCAAAGACGCGATCGCGCTTAAATATACTACAGGCAAGGAGCCACCAAGCCCTCCACCCGCTAAGGATGTTAAAGATAAAAACGCCCAAGCCAAAAAAGATGTTAAGCCGGCAGCCAAAAAGGAAGAGAATAGAGGCGGTTTATTTGGCTTTTTTGGTAGGAAATAGAATCTAATGCTCCAGAAATTTTTTGCCTACGGACTGCTGGCATTTGTGCCGATCTCAATTGCTGCCCATACTCTAGGTTGGGGTGAGCTAGTAGTATTCATCACTTCAATGCTGGCAATTTTGCCCCTAGCCTACTGGTTGAGCGTTGCGACTGAGGAAATTGCGGTGGTAGTAGGAGAATCCCTGGGCGGTTTGCTGAATGCCACATTTGGTAATACTACTGAGTTGATCATTGCGATCACAGCTCTGAGGGCGGGCTTAGTAGATGTGGTAAAGGCAACTATTACTGGCTCAATTATCTCTAATCTGCTGCTGGTTATGGGTTTTGCTATGTTTTTGGGTGGTTTACGCTATAAACAGCAGGAATTCCAGCCAACGATCGCCAGGGTAAACGCCTCCGCCATGAATTTAGCTGTGATTTCAATTTTGCTGCCCACTGCCGTGAATATTACCTCTACGGGCATTGGTGAAGTTACGCTACAAAATCTATCTCTGGCGGTATCAGTGATTTTAATCGCAGTTTATGGCTTGACCTTACTATTCTCGATGAAAACCCATATTCACCTCTATGATGCAGGCATTGCGGCGATCGAAGAAGAAAATTCTGGTCACAAGGTCAATATTTGGCTATGGGTCGCGGTATTGGCTGCGGCAACCGTGACAGTGGCTTATGAGTCCGAATTACTGGTGGAATCATTAGAAAGTGCTACGGCAACTTTGGGCTTAACGGCGCTATTTACAGGTGTGATTTTGTTACCAATCATTGGCAATGCGGCAGAGCATACTACGGCGGTGACTGTAGCAATGAAAAACAAAATGGAGTTATCCGTATCCGTAGCTGTCGGTTCAAGTTTGCAAATCGCCCTTTTTGTTGCACCTGTGTTGGTACTAGTCGGCTGGGCGATCGGGCAACCGATGGATTTGAGCTTTAGTCCGTTTGAAGTAGTGGCAGTGGGAGTAGCAGTGTTGATTGCTAATTCAATTAGCTCTGATGGACAGTCTAACTGGCTAGAGGGAGTTTTACTCTTGGCAACCTATGGCATTATTGGCTTGGCATTTTACTTTCATCCTGTTTAAGTTTTGGAGTTTCTGCCAGCACCCGATAGACGGAGGTAGAGGCTTTGCGCCCCTTTAGCTCAAAACTACCTACAAGTTCGGTCTGAAATTTCCCCTCTAACCGTTGGTAGGTTTCTTCACTAATTAAAATGTGATGAATGCCGCCGTCTACTTCTTTATTAAAGCTCTCTAGCCTAGCAGCCACATTTACCGCATCGCCAATTACCGAGTAGTTATTCCGCTCATTGTTGCCCAAACTACCTGCAATTACCATGCCAGAGTTGATGCCGATGCCTGTGACCACCTTGGGTAATCCCTGAGCCTCCCAGCGATCGCTCATTATTTCTAATTTTTTTGCCATATTCAAAGCCGACAGCACTGCAGCTTGGGCATCTTGATTTCGCTCTAGTTCAGTTAGCCTGGGGATTGGCACGCCAAATACCGCCATCACCGCATCACCGATAAACTTATCTACCATGCCATCTAAAACCAATACTTCCGCCGCGATCGCGCTTAGATAAGAATTTAACCAATTGAGGGTTTCGACTGGTTGCTGTGATTCGGCAGCGGTGCTAAAATTCCGCATATCCGTAAATAGCACAGTTACATATACCTCCTTCCCCTCTATTTTGCCATCCTTAAAAAACTGTTGCCGATACCGCCACATTACATCCGCAAATTTTTTCGACACTTGACTAGAAAGCATTCCCATCAACTGTTTACGTTCTTCCTGTTCCTGCGAAAACTGGTAGGCAAAAACCGAAACATTAGCAATCATTAGCCCAAAAACCGCAGGGAAATAGGGGAGCCAATAGCAGATATAGCTAAAAATAAAATAACTAAATGCCAACAGAATAGCGATCGAGCCAAAGGTGGCAATCAAGTTGCGCCATACCCTGGGGGATATTGCCGCCATTATCCCACCCCATACCGTCCAGCCCAAAATCCACAGGGACTCCCACTGATCATCCCAAACTTGAATCAAAGGGCGTTGATCTTCGATCGCGGCAAGCAGTTGACTAATAATATGCGCATGAATTTCTACCCCAGGCGTGGTGTTGCTAATCCCATTAAACTGACTAACAGGCGAAGGGACTCGATCCTTAACTGAATCACCTGTAATCCCAATCAACACCACGCGATCGCGTATGACTGAACTATCTATCTTTCCTTCAAGTAAATCCACCGCCGAAATATGCACAAAAGCTTTACTAGAAGTGCGGAAATTGATCATGGTTTGATAGCCACGCTCGTCTACTTGGCTGTAGCCACCAAAATTTGCGGTAAATCGGGGTACATGAACCGAATTGAAACTAAGTTGTTGAGTTTTGGGATCAAACTCCATCACCTGACCGCGATACTTTTTGGCTAAATATTGTTGAGTAAGCTCAAAAGCAAAAGAATTGTCATCAGTGCCCAAGAGCGCACGGTGTACCATTACGCCGCGATCAGTCAGCAGATTTACAAAGCCAGAGCTACTAATCTTGACTAAATCTGGCGACAACTCCACCCCATACTGCTGTCCGCTATCAGGAAATTTAGTGGCATTGACAATTGGGATTTTAACTAATTGATTTGACTGCGCGATCGCTTGAATCAGTTCTGCCCTGCCCTCTTTAGTTGGTAAATCCAAAAATTTATCTACGCCA
>JBBRVV010000114.1:0-6444 GCA_038246525.1 Pseudanabaenales cyanobacterium | reverse complement strand
TCATCAGTAAGGGCAAAGCGGTGGTAGAGAAAGTCTAAGGCATGGTTACGCAAGCTAAAATAACGGGGATCTTCGGCGATCGCTTCACGCACCCTAGGACGCGCAAAAGGCACTTCCACTACTTCGCCAATTGTGGCAGCAGGTCCATTAGTCATCATTACTATGCGATCGCTCAAGAAAATCGCTTCGTCAATATCATCGGTAATCATTAACACCGTAACTCGATGCTCGCGCCAAATTTTGAGCAATTCTTCCTGAAGTTCTTCACGCGTCAATACATCAAGCGCACCAAAAGGCTCATCTAAAATCAAAACCTTGGGACGAATAGAAAGAGCGCGCGCGATCGAAACCCGTTGACGCATTCCGCCAGATAGTTGCTTAGGCTTCTTTTTAGCGGATTCAGTTAATCCTACCAACTCCAAACTCGCCATTGCCAAGTCATAGCGTTCAGCTTTAGATTTTTCAGGATGTACGGATTTAATCGCTAAAGCTACATTATCCAAGGCACTCAACCAAGGCAGGAGAGAATAGTTTTGAAACACTACCATCCGATCAGGTCCAGGTTTAGTAATCACTTGGGACTGCAATCTTACTTCTCCCGAAGAAGGTTTAGTAAATCCCGAAACCATGTTTAAAAGCGTAGATTTTCCACAGCCAGAATGCCCAATCACACAGACAAATTCCCCTTCATACACGGTGAGGTCAATATCCTGAATAACTGTGTAATCTCCCTTAGCTGTGGGATACACCTTACCGACATGATCAATCACCAAAAAAGGATCGCCGCTTCTATCTGCCACATGGCCATTGCTGGTAATACTCTCAGTACTTTCAGTGCTTAGGGTTTGCATCTTCTCTATACTCCAATCTGGAAAATCAAAAAACTAAAAATTCTTGTCATGACTATTCATCGGTTTGGACAGTGAATTTACTGATGTAATATACCACCTTGTCTAAAAGTAGTCCGACAAACCCTACATAAAAAAGAGCCACGATCATCTCGCTGTACTTACCACTGTTGTAACTATCCCAAATAAAGAAGCCGATGCCGACCCCACCTTTCAGCATTTCCGCTGCCACGATCGCTAACCAAGAAAGACCAATTGCAATGCGTAAACCTGTAAAAATATAAGGGGCAGCCGAAGGAATGAGAATAGTAAAGAAATATTCCATCCGTGATAGTCGTAGCACCCGCGCAACGTTGCGATAATCCTGGGGCACCTGTTGCACTCCCACCGCCGTATTCATTAGTACGGGCCAAACTGAAGTAATAAAAATCACAAAGATAGCCGAAAGCTCAACTGCATCTGTGCCTAAAAACTTTAAAACTGGACTTCCTTTCATCGATTCAAATACGGCTGAAGAGATAGGTAGCCAAGCCAGTGGAGGAACAGTACGAAGTACTTGAAAAATGGGGTCAAAAGCACGATACATGACAATATTTGTGCCAATTAGAATCCCGCCAGATATGCCAAATAGCACAGAGCCACTGTAGCCAATTCCTACCCGCTTCAAACTCTCGAAGATATGTCTGCCTAAACCCTTATCGGTGCCACCATTATCGAAAAAGGGATCGGAAATCAAGTTCCAAGCTTCAGATACCACTTTGGTGGGTGGTGGTAAAGGGGGCGCTTCTCCAGCACAGAGCACTTGCCAAATCGAGAGCAAAGCGATCGTCGCTATCAGCGGAGGAAAAAGGTACTTTGCCTGACTTTGAAGCCATTCACCAACAAGATTTACGGGTGATTTAGGAGAAACATTACTTACTGTGTTGTTGGCTGTCATTCTTGACCTCTAGATATTGTGCGATAGATTTTAATTTAAAGAAGGAGACTGATTAAGAGAGAAGAAGGTTTTCTGAGAGATCCTAGCAAAGCAGTTCTAGAGAAATTTCAGTAATTTATTTTCTACTTTGAAGTGCCATAACTAATCAAATAGAATACGAACATTTAGAGAAAATAGATTGAGTACAAATTAAACCTTCTTCTAATCTCTTTAAATCAGTAAATATTAAACCTTCTTAATCTTTAGGCTCTTCAAATAAGCCGCAGGATTTGCAGGATCAAACTTCACGCCATCGAAGAAAGTCTCCACCCCGCGGGAAGTAGATTTAGGAATAGCTGCCGATTGCCCGATCGCCCTAGCTGCTGCTCGCCAAATATCTTCACGATTTACCTGATCCACTAACTTCTTCGCATCGGTACCAGCAGGGAAGTAGCCCCAACGAGTATCTTCTGTTACGAACCAAATATCGTGGCTCTTGAAAGGATAGGAAGCAGAATTTCGCCAAAACTTCATCGAAATATCTGAATTATTAGCTTTACGTCCATTGCCATAGTCGATCTTGCCTTGAATCCTGCCCAGAATTTCAGCCGCAGGCACTTTTAGCCACTTGTCAGCCCCGATCAGTTTGCACATTTCCTCATAGTTAGCAGGATTGTCGCACCAGATTTGCGCTTCCAAAACCGCCATGGTTAGGGCTTGAGCTGCCTTGGGATTTTTCTTCACCCAATCTGCGCGCATAGCGAAGGCTTTTTCTGGATGATTCTTCCATAGTTCGCCTGTGACCAAAGCAGAATAGCCTTGATTTTGCGCCACTAGACGAGCGTTCCAAGGTTCTCCTACACAAAAGGCTTCCATCGTGCCACTCTTCATATTTGCCACCATTTGGGGTGGGGGAATGGTGATCGTAGAGAGATCGGTATCAGGATTAATCCCGCCTGCTGCCAGCCAGTAACGCAACCAAAGATCATGGGTTCCACCAGGGAAGGTCATAGCTACCTTGAGTTCTTTACCACCAGCTTTCGCTTTTGCTAGCGCCTGTTTGAAACCTTCACTTTTCACACCTAGCTTCAGATTCTTAAAATCATTGGATACCGAAATCCCCTGACCATTGAGACTAAGTCTCGCCAAAATGAACATTGGCACTTTCTTGCCGTTGGTAACGATTCCTTCCGAAATTAAGTAGGGCATAGGAGAGAGAATGTGCGCACCGTCGATGCCTCCGCCTTCTGAACCTGAAACCAGATTGTCACGCACTGCACCCCAAGAAGCTTGCTTCATTACTTCCACATCCTTCATGCCATGCTTAGCAAAGTAACCCTTTTCTTGCGCGATGATCAAAGGTGCGGCATCGGTGAGGGCAATGAATCCTAGCTTAGCTTTGGTGACTTCAGGAACAATCTTGGCTTGGGCGATCGCTTCACCTATTTTATGGGTTGAAACCGTAGCGATCGCGGCTCCAGCAGAAACGATAAATTGACGACGAGAAAAGTTGCTCATTTTTGAATTTTTGATTAGTTAGTTAATTTGTGCTTTTGTTTTTTGGAGAAAAATCTCTGAGTTAAGCAAGTAAATCAGACTTGCATCAACTCTTTTGTCTCAGATTGAACAGATTTAGGTATAGCCCCAAATCGTTCGATCAGAATTTTACCTACTACTTCTCGTAGATCTTCACATGGAATCTTCTCCATTACACATTCGCCCAAATGGGCATCTTTCCCTACTTTTCCTCCTAGATAAATATCTACTCCGTCAACTATTTTGCCGTTTTTACGAGCTTTACAACCGATGAAGCCGATGTCTCCGACCTGAGGTTGAGCGCAGGAATTGGGGCAGCCACTCCAATGCAAACGCACTGGTTGAAATAGGGTGAGATCCTCTTCTATCTCTCTGACTAGCCCCAAGGCGCGATTCTTGGTTTCCACAATTGCCACAGGACAAAATTGCGCACCAGTACAAGACACTAAACCTCGCATTAAGGGCGTAGGATAAGCGGGAAATTTAGCTAGAATCGGTTCCGCTAAAAGCGGTTCTAGATTGGCATCAGGTACGTTTACCAGGATCAGATTTTGCTCAACTGTCAGTCGCATTTCACCACTGCCATAGATTTCTGCTAAGCGCGCAAGTTCTTCCATTTCATCTGCATACATCCTACCAACGGGAACCTGTAGCCCCACATAGTTTAGCCCAGGCTGCTTTTGGGCATATACACCGACATGATCGCGTTTGGATTCGGTCACTTCATCTGTAGGTGCTGCTGCTAGAAGTGTATGACCCAATTGTTGCTCTACCGCTCGGCGAAATTTTTCAATTCCCCACTCATCCAATAAGTACATCAATCTAGCTTTTTGCCGACTTTCCCTAGAGCCATGATCGCGGAAAATTATTAAAATCGCTTCGCAAAGAGCAACTACTTGTTCGGGTGTAACCCATACATTCATGGCGATCGCTGCGGCAATTCGCTTGTTAGAGAAAAAACCACCTACGATTATATTGAAGCCGAATGTTTTAACACCATCCAATAGATTGAAGGCAGGCACAAACCCAATGTCGTTAATTTCAGCATGGGTGGCATTATCAGGGCTACCATCGATCGCAATATTGAATTTGCGTGGCAGATTTGTAAAGGCTGGATTCCCTTCACCATTATTAGTGATCATATTTTGAACCTGCAATACCAGATCACGGGTGTCAAAAAGTTCATCGCGATCAATCCCTGCGACTGGAGAACCAGTGATATTTCGCACATTGTCCATCGCCGATTGCACACTGGTTAAGCCGCAATCACGAAAAAGCCTAAACATTTCTGGCACATCTTCAATTTTGATCCCCCGAATTTGAATATTTTGCCTAGTTGTAATATCAGCTACGCCTTCTTCGCCACATTTTTTTAGGACATTTGCTAAAACCTGCATCTGGCTGCTGGTTAGTAATCCATTCGGTACCCGCATTCGCACCATGAATCGACCAGGTGTAGCTTTACGAAAGAAAATGCCTAACCATTTAAGACGGTGCTGCAAGTCATCATCAGCGATCGCTTCCCAACCAATTTGGGCAAAATGCTCGATTTCGGCTTTGATTGCCAGCCCATCTTTCTGCGCTTTCAAATCTTCAATCTTATTTGCCATCGTGACATTAGAACCTTAATTTGAATTTTTGGGCGGTCGTAGATGTGGTTAATATACCTTTGGCAAAGATTACAATTCGTATAAGAGATTACAAAAAATTAGAATTTAGTGACTAAAAATAATTAAATTATAAATATTTTTGGTAAATCAACGCTTTTATTTATTTAATTATTAGATTATCCTTGACTTTATTTAGAATGGGGCATTCATAAAACTACCCTATTTGGCGATGCACAAAAAAATAAATGGGGCTATGAGCAGTAGCCTCCCGCATGGGTTTGTACTTCTTTATTTGTGGCGCTGGGTTTGAAAGTCTTTACCGATGATATTTAATCAGGTCAAATACATCTTGAACTGACAAATGCCAATCCCTCAAAACCTCTAGCACAGGTAATCTATCCATGCCTTGGTGATTAATAAAGCAGCCATTTTGAAAGGTTAAAATTTTTGGCTTTTGGTAAATTTGACCGTCAATGTATTCGCTGGCGGGTTTAGTTTCTGGTAATGCCAAAAATTCTTCTAGGGATAGGATTTCTTTTGCGAGGGCGATCGCCATAATTAAATCTCCAGATCAATGTTATTAGGAAAATTTGGGTCAAGAATTTGCTCTAATTTGTAAGGCAAATCCGATAGTAAAGCATTTTTTTTAATTGGGGTTGAATTAGTATTAAATCTAATCACCACCGAAAAGCTTCTGCTAGCGCTATATCCAAATACAATTTCAGGATAGGGTTTTCCTCTAACATATATCACTATCTTTACAGTGCTTCAGTGATAGAGATGGAATTAGGAGCACAATAAGTTCGTAAAATTCAGTAGCTAATCTGGGGCGGTAGCCATTTTTGCCATGGTCGCCTTGGAGACCCGACAAATTCGCCAATCGGTTAATACTTCTGCTCCCATATTTTGATAAAAGCCGATCGCTGAATGATTCCAATCTAATACTGACCATTCCAATCTGCCACAATTTCGAGCGATCGCAATCTTTGCTAAATGGGTCAAAAGCTTCTTTCCCAATCCTTTACCGCGATATTCTGGCAAAACAAATAAGTCTTCTAAATAGATACCTGGTTGAGTTAAAAATGTAGAATAATTTGTGAAGAATAGTGCAAACCCGAATATTTTGCCTTTTTCTAATTGCGAATCTAATTGAGATTCCACTACAATCGCTTCGACACAGGAATTATTCCCAAACAAATGATCAGCTAAAGCTGGTTCTGTGCCAGTCACTTGCGCTTCTAGGTTTTCATATTTTGCTAAAGCTTGAATTAGTCCGAAAATCTGCGAAACATCTGCGGCGATCGCTTCTCTTACAATAAAATCTGCTATTTTTGCAATATGTTGTTCTGGTTTCTCAACTTGGGTCATTTATTTTTCTAAAATGCTTAAGTTTTGTTGATTATACCATCTCATTTTTAGGCGATCGCTCCCGAAAAAGCACCAAAAAATTCAATATACATAGTGACCGCTAATCAATTTGCTGCAAGTGCGATCGTATTTATTTTTCTAGCTCACTACCCGAGCAATGCCAACT
>JBBRVV010000113.1:0-6459 GCA_038246525.1 Pseudanabaenales cyanobacterium | reverse complement strand
GTTAACGCCAATCAATCAATTGCCCGTTTAGATGGCTATGAACGAACTGTTGCTACCGTAAAACAGGCAGAATCCCAAGTAGCGGTACGGCGTAGTCAGTTGACCCAGGTAAAGGCAGGTGCTAAGTCCACCGATGTCGCAGCCCAACAGGCAAATACTCAAGCCCTGCAAGCAAATTTGGATCGGCAAAAATCTGAATTAGCCTTAGCAGAAAAAGATTTAAGTCGCTATGAAAAACTCTTGGCAGATGGCGCTACTTCGGAAATTATTAGAGATGGTTTTCTGCTCAAAGTCAGAACTCTGAGAGGACAGGTCGCCCAAACTCAAAAACAGATTCTTCAAGCCGTCAATATCACCACCAGTACCGCCGAAGTCCGACCCGCCGACATTCAAGTAGCAGAAGCCCAACTCCAAAGCGCGATCGCTGACTTAGAGAAAGCCAAAGTTGAACTGATTTATACCGAAGTGCGTGCGCCAATTGCAGGCGAAATCCTGAAAGTAATTGCAAAAACTGGCGAAGCCGTAAGTGGAGCCACAGGCGTAGTGGAAATGGGCAACACCAAGCAGATGTATGCGGTGGCAGAAGTTTACGAAACCGACGTTAGCCGAGTCAAAGTGGGACAAAAAGCCACGATCAGTAGCGAAGTCCTAGGCGGTGAAATCACGGGCAAAGTAGATCGGATCAGTTTGAGAGTAGCCAAAAATGATGTCCTGGGAACCGATCCAGCTACCAGAACAGATGTGCGAGTAGTGGAAGTAAAAATCCGTCTAGATCAAAGTGAAAAGGTATCTGGCTTTACCAACATGCAGGTAAAAGTACGAATTGATGTAGGAGCCACCTAATGACTGTAGCTAAATCATTACCTCAAATAGTAGAGCCAGATCCCTATAACGAGCTTGACCAACATTACTGGGACACTTGGGTACCTGAACCACCTCCCACAGACTTGATCTTTGATGATGGAGAACCCTTGGAATCTAATCAGCACCGAATTACGATGAGCGCTCTAATTAGCTCGATCCAATACTCTTGGCACCCTGCACAAGACTTCTTTGTGGGCGGTAATATGTTTATTTATTTCAGCCGTCAACAGGTGATGAATAAGAAGTTTCGGGGACCTGATTTCTTTGTGGTTTTGAATGCTGTCGGTGCAAGCGATCGCAAAGGTTGGTTAATCTGGGAAGAAGGGGGGCGCTATCCCGATATCATTATTGAATTGCTTTCCGACAGTACTGCCAAAATTGATAAGACTGAGAAGAAAGATTTATATGAGCAAGTCTTCCGTACGCCAAATTATTTCATCTATGATCCGCTCGAACCAGCATCTTTTCAAGGTTGGCATTTAACCAATGCTCACTATGAGCCTTTAATTCCGAATGAACGGGGTTGGCTATGGAGTAGCTCGCTGCAACTTTGGTTAGGCCCCTGGGAAGGAGAAATTGAGCGCCATCCAGGTAATTGGTTGCGATTCTTTGATCGAGAAGAGAATTTGATTTTGCTGCCCAACGAATTTGCTGCCCTAGAAACGCAACGAGCAAATCAAGCCATGGAAACTGCCCAAGTTGAGCAAGAAAGAGCCAATCAAGCAATAGCCCAGGCAGAACTGGAAAAACAAAGAGCCGATCGCTTAGCCCAAAAATTACAAGAACTAGGAATTGAACTGGGAGTCAATTTTTCATGATTTTTGCCGTCCCCCTTGCTTGGTTACAGCTTACCTACCAAAAAAGTCGATTACTGGTAGCGATCGCTGGGATTATGTTTGCAGTGATTCTGATTTTCATGCAAATTGGCTTCCAAGATGCGCTCTTCCGTAGTGCGATTCGGTTACAATCCAATCTCAAAGGCGATTTGGTAATCATCAGTCCTCAGTCAACCAATCTAGTGGGAATGCGAAACTTCTCCCAACGTCGTCTCTATCAAACCTTGAATTATGAAGGCGTAGAAAGAATTAACCCGCTTTATATAGGTTTAGCCGCTTGGAAAATCAAAGATAGCCAAGCGGGACAGACTCGCAATATCTTGATTTTAGGAGCAGACCCCGATGCTCAGATTTTTAATATGCCTGGAGTAGAGCAAAACCTTCCTAGTCTTAAATTAGAAAATGTAGCGCTTTTTGACCGCAGTTCTAGACCTGAATTTGGTGAGATTGTAGGTGAATGCGGTGTGGCTAAAGCAGCTAAAACTCTATACACACCTGAAGCATTCCAATGTAAAAATCCAGTAGCTAGAGAAGTCGCAAACCGCAAAATCACCATAGGCGGACTATTTGAATTAGGTTCTTCTTTTGCTGCTGATGGTGCCATGATCACTAGCGATTTGAACTTTTTAAGGATTTTTGATTCGCGCCGCGCAGGTCTAATTAATGTGGGCTTAATCGATCTTAAGCCCAATGCTTCTCCCTTTGAAGTGATGGCAAAATTTGTAGCAGAAATGCCTGGGAAAGAAATAGTACTGATTAAAGGTGACTTAAAAATTGATAATCAGCGCATCCGTCCTCTCTCCACCGATCCAGATAAAGTAGTGATTAGCAAATCTGAGCTTACACTTGAAGACATAAAAGCTAGTGGTGGGAAAGACGGTGCGGCAGATATTACGGTTGATGATACCCGCATTCTCACCATGGAAGGATTTATCAATTTTGAGCGGATCTATTGGCAAAAAGGTACTTCGATTGGTTTCATCTTTACCCTGGGAACGGTGATGGGATTCATTGTCGGGATTGTGATTGTTTATCAGATTCTTTACACCGATGTTTCTGACCACATGGCAGAATATGCTACGCTCAAGGCGATGGGCTACTCTAACTTCTTTCTCTCAAAAGTGGTAATTCAAGAAGCGATTGTGCTTTCTGTTTTGGGTTACATTCCTGGTTTGATTGTGGGCAATGGCTTATATGTTTTGACTCGCAATGCAACTGGACTTCCAATTGAAATGACGATCGAGCGGGTAATTCAAGTTTTCATTCTTACCCTAATCATGTGTACAATCTCAGGAGCAATTTCCCTAAGAAAAGTTCAATCTGCCGATCCAGCCGAGATGTTTACTTAAGTTTATTATTGGCAGCCAAAATCATGCTTCCTCCAGCAATTGTGCTCGATCCTCTCTTAGATAGCTGGTTAATCGAAGATATTGGTCGTGGCGATCGCACTACTGATAGCCTTTACCCCAATCAACAGTCTGCGCCTGGGAAAGCCCACTGGGTTGCTAAAGCTCCAGGTGTAATAGCAGGTTTGGGCATTGCTGCTAGGGTGTTTCAGCGCCTAGAAACTACTGCCAAATTTTATAGTCTGGTAGCCGAAGGAAATGTCTGTGAAAAGGGCGAAACAATTGCCACAATCGAAGCCAATTTCGACACGCTTTTGTCAGGTGAGCGAGTAGCCTTAAACCTAGCTATGCACCTCTGCGGCGTTGCTACTACTACGCGACAATATGCCAACCTGATCCAAGATTTGCCTGCTCAGCTGGTAGATACCCGAAAAACCACACCAGGCTTACGATTACTAGAGAAGTACGCCACTCAAGTAGGTGGTGCAGTCAACCATCGCTTCGGTTTAGATGAGGCGGTGATGCTTAAGGATAATCATATTGCGGCGGCTGGTGGAATTACTAAGGCAGTCAAATTAGTGCGCGATCGCATTCCCTTTACTATTTCGATTGAAGTTGAAACCGAAAACTTAGAACAGGTAAAAGAAGCTGCTAGCCTAGATCTAAATATCATTATGCTAGATAATATGCCAGTTGATTTAATGGGAGAAGCGGTAAAAATTATTCGCTTAGATAGCCCTCACACTAAAATTGAAGCATCGGGTAATATTTCCTTAGAGACGATTCGCTCAGTGGCAGAAATTGGCGTAGATTATATCTCGGCTAGTGCGATGGTGACGCGATCGCCCTGGTTAGACCTGAGTATGAGAATCCTAAATTTCTAAAGTTTTAGCTCTAAAGTAAATTCTAAAAGTAAACCTATGTTTGGCAATCTTTTCTCCAAATCACCTACTCAATCAAGCGATCGCGTACCTCAAGGACAACGACTTACTAATGGTTTTCCCGTGATGACCTATGGCGAGACCCCCAATATTGACCTCAAAACCTGGGAATTTAAAGTTTGGGGATTAGCGCAGCCTAAAACCTTTAGCTGGGAAGAATTTATGGCTTTGCCTCACACTGATTTCACAATTGACTTCCACTGTGTTACCACTTGGTCAAAATTAGATGTGCAATGGAAGGGAATAAGAGTGACAGATTTTATGAAAGCGATTGAAGTCCAACCTCAAGCTGCCCATGTATTGCAACACTGCTATGGTGGATATACTACTAATATTGCCATGGATGATTTGGTGAGAGAAGAGAACTTTTTTGCCTTTGAATTAGCAGGTCAACCTCTACCAGTCGATCACGGCTTTCCATTACGCCTAGTAGTGCCACACATCTATGCCTGGAAAAGTGCCAAGTGGCTGAATGGTTTAGAATTTTTGGCAAGCGAAAAGTTGGGATTTTGGGAACGTAATGGTTATCATCATCGGGGTGATCCTTGGAAAGAGGAAAGATATAGCCTCTAATAATTTTATTTTGGGGTCTACAATACCTAGCTAGTTGCTAACGACTTAATGTATAATTAGCAAATTACCAAATGCGGATCTGGCGGAATTGGTAGACGCGCATGTTTCAGGTACATGTGCTGCAAGGCTTGGGGGTTCGAGTCCCCCGTTCCGCATATTCCTGCGATTAAAATCTGGGCATTAGATCGAAATTTAATAATTGATAGGTCTTCATGTTTAACGTGCTTAAATCCTACACATTAAGACACATCAAGACACATCAAGACACATCAAGACACATCAAGACACAATGACAAAAGATTCTTTAAAGCCTAGAAATCGATACCTAATTATTGGTTTGGGTCTATTTCTAGGTTTGATTTTGAGCTTAATCCTGAGCTTCAATTATTGGTTGAAAATTGCGGTCGAAAAAGTTCTCTCCTCTACTTTAGGTGTGCCTACTCAGATTGCTAGACTAAGCTTTAATCCACTAGCTGGAAGTCTTGAAATTGAGCGATTAATAGTTGAGAATCCTGGTGGATTTAGCTCTCCTTTCCTCTTGGGCATCCAAAGCTTTGACCTGCAACTGTTGCCATCTAGCCTTTTTCTACCTACTATTGAAATCCAAAGTTTTAACTTAGATCACTTGGAAATTTACATAGAGCAAGGATTCTCTCTCAACCTTACGCCAGTATTAAACCATCTGAAAGAGAATGCTAAAAATGCAAAATCTCCAGAAAACCGCACCGCACCTGAAACCAAATTCAAAGCTAGTAGAATTTCGATTGAACAGGTAGAATTTCATGCCAAACTTCCTTTTTGGGAGCGATCGCTCAAATTACCAAATGTCAATCTAGAGGATCTGCAAACTAATGATGGTCAAGGACTACCTCTAAGCGAGATCTTTAGCCAAATCATCTCAAAAGTAATCGCGCCTGTGCTAAAAGACAACTTACTTGAAATACCAAAAGCCCTCTTAGAAGCTTTGCGGCGAAGCTTTGCGACTTCAGTAGCTAATATCTAGATTCAAGCCACATGATAAGTTAAGCCTAGAGTTGCCCAATCATTTACGTCTAAAAGCCAGGAATTTTGGGTAGAAACATTGGATTCAGGCGATCGCGTCAAGTCAGTTAATAGGGCTTGGGCAACTTCTAAAGGATTGGGAACGGAAATCATACTGGTTGGCGAAGTGGCTTGTCGGGCATATTGTTCACGCAAATTGGTAGACTGTATCAGCGGAAAACGGCTAGCTATCACCTGTACATTAACTAATCCACGCGGTGCCGAAACTGTCCAGGCAATAGGTGCATCGGGATGGGGAATGATCAAAGTTTGTTTTGGCGAGAGAATGCCGTCATTGGCATAGGGAGCGATTATAAAGGAAGGTGTAACCATTTTCCCTCTAGGATCGAAGCTAAAGATTTGGATATGAAGCGGCTCTTCGGTCAAATTCTCTAAGTAGCATAGTAAGCGATCGCCGACCACTAAGGTACTATTTAGATCTTTATCAGTTAATGGTTCAAGTTGATCTGCCACGTGGCTAGATTGACGGACATTTACAATTGGCGTGGATTCATCTCCGCGTCTAGCTTCTAATCTCACTCGCAAACCCAATTTTGAAGAGGCTTTGTTGCCTGTAAATTGGATCAATTTAGCTGCCAGTAAACCTTCTAACTTAGGGCGTAAGCGTCTAATTGCGGCGCTAACCGATTCACTAACTGCGCCGAAAG
The DNA here is from genome assembly GCA_038246525.1 of Pseudanabaenales cyanobacterium. Lineage (GTDB taxonomy): Bacteria > Cyanobacteriota > Cyanobacteriia > Pseudanabaenales > Pseudanabaenaceae > JANRLH01. The sequence goes on along the minus strand of JBBRVV010000113.1, from coordinate 190 downwards.
AACCCAAAATTTGACTATGCCCAACTGTGAATAGACCATAACTATTAGATTCTGTGCCAAAAATACAATCGGCATATTCTTCTCCTGCATTCACGCCCAGCATTCTTGGAATATCGGAAATTGCACCTTGGGCATCAATCCGCTCAATTTTTGCTAAACCCGAATCTAAGCCGATCGCTAAACCTAAATC
>JBBRVV010000112.1:0-6470 GCA_038246525.1 Pseudanabaenales cyanobacterium | reverse complement strand
GCTAAGCTTAAGGTTTTTGCCGTCTTGACTAAAGTCTTTGATCCTGACATTGGTAGCTGTGCGTGCGCGCACCTCAGTCATGATTGAGGAGATCGGAATATCTTCTACAAACAAGTTAACCAGTGCCTGGGTTTGCGCTTCAATCTTTTTGACTGAACCTTCCACAGCTGCCAGTTCTTTGAGCTTGGCATCCAAGGTGCTTTCCTTGGCAGTCAATTCGGCAATTTGAGTATTCTGGTTCTGAATTTTTTGGTCAATAAAGTACCAGAAACCACCAGCGATCGCTAGGGCTACCAATGCGATACCGCCACCAATTAAGATAAATTGAGAATCTGCCAAGGGTTGAGCTTCAGCCGCAAAAGCTTCAGAACCTTTACGCGAGTCATCATCTAAAAAATTAATATCAAGTTTAAACATATTTATTATGCCTCTCTAACCCCTAAACCTAAAGCGATCGACAGCGCTAAGCGATCCTGGATTGGAATTTCTTTGTCAGACTTGATCGCTAAAGCAATGAGCGGATCTACTTGCTCAGCCGCAATTCCTAAGCGTTGTCGGAAAAACTCATCTAAGTTGCCTATACAAGCTCCAGGGCCGACAATTAGCAGCTGAACTACATCTGAGCCAGGAGTTTGACTGGTATGAAAATCAATTGAGCGCCTGAGTTCATCCGCTAAGTCGCCTAACACTCGCAGGATTGCCGCATCACCTAAATTAACGCCGCTACCAGAAGCCAAGCCCGCCGTATCCATAGATTGAACTGGGATACTCAAGGTTTGAAGACTCTCTAGGTCAGTATTTCGGCGCGGCGGTAAATTATTTGCGCGTAGTTGAGCATTTTGGATCTGAATTGTGCCAGGCGCAACAGTACGGGAAAACTGTGGCACACCATCTACCGTAATTGTGATTTCTGTGGCTTCGTATTCAATGTCTACGATCGCTACAGCTTCGGCAGTTGAGCTAAAGCGGGAGAGATAAGAATTGAGTGTCCGAATCAAGGAGAAGCTGGCAACTTCGACAATGTCAACTTCAAGGCTGGCAATTTCCATCGCCTGCATATAAGTATCAGTCACCTCTTTGCGGGTGGCAACCATTAGAATCTCTAAGCGTTCAACCCCATCGTCATCTAGGCTAACCCCCAGCTTTTGATAGTCCACATCTGCTTCTTCACGCGGAAAAGGAAGATAGAGGCTTGCCTCTTGGTTCAGTACCATTTCTCGTAGCTCCGCATCAGGAATTTCCGCAGGGAGCTTGATCAGGCGGCTGACAGCGTCTCTACCAGGTACAGCAGTTGCTACCTTCTTTAATTTGATTTTGTTACTTGCGAGTAATTCGCGTACCACTTCGCCCAGCGCAATGGGGTCACTAATTCTACCTTCTTCCACTATGCCTTCTGGAAGAGGGAAAGTAGCGTAGTTTACTAACTTGAAAGAGTTTTGACCACTGCGCCGTAACTGAACGATATTTACTCGCTCTGAGTTGATCTCTATGCCTAAGCCCTTGGGCTTACCATTGAAAATATTTTTTAAGCCACTAAACATACGTTTTTACCCACCAAGAGGGCGGTAATCCTCACATCCAATGCAGGGATTATAGACTTCCAACCAACATTGTCAATAGTAGATCGTGCAAAAAGTTTTAGGGCAGCAGGAGGCTAGGTTATGCCGATCCAATTTAGATAGCTTTTAATGATTATATCACCATAAAATAAGGCAACCGCGCCGCCTAATGCCAGAAATGGACCGAAAGGAAACGGCTTTGCCTGTCCAAGTTTACTAAGGTTGCCAAATAGACCCACCACCGTGGCGATCGCTTGAGCGACGAGCAATTTTTCCCAACCTAACCAAGCGCCAATCATGGCAGAAAGTTTGGCATCGGCTCCGCCCATAAGTTCTTTGCCTTTGAGCGAGTCAACTGGAAAATCGATTAGGTCGCCAATGAAGATGCCAATTTGAATTAAGAAAATTAATCCAGGCAGCAGCCAGATTCCGATCACCGCCCCCACAATACCTGTGAGTAAAGACTTGACTGGGGTAGGAGAGAGAATTTGAAAGCTTAAACCAAGCACCAGCCCTGACTGAGTTAAGGGATTGGGTAAAGTCATGGTGTCTAGGTCAATTAAGGACAGCGTCAGCAGCCAGCCTAGAAATAGCCCAAAGGCAAGCAGATAAGGTAAAGGCAGAGAGAAGCCCCAGAAAGCGGCAACTGACCAGAATAAAAAAGCAGTCGTAGCCTCGACCAGAGGATAGCGCCAGGCGATCGCTTTGTGGCAGTAACGACATTTACCCTTGAGTAGAAACCAGCCAAAAATCGGAATGTTATCCTTGGGCGCAAGCTTAGTCTGGCATTGGGGGCAACGAGAGGGCGGATGGATTAAAGAGATTCCCGCAGGTAACCGATAAACTACGACATTGATAAAGCTACCAATACTCGCCCCTAGTGCGATCGCGATTATTTGTAAGATCCAGTTCTCCATTTATTGCTTTGGCTAATCCTATTTCTTTTGCCTGCGGCAGCGATCGCTTCTTACTAGTTTGGCGGCTACCTAAATTTTAGGAGATTTATAATACTTCTCCTTTATGCCTGCGGCAGCGATCGCTACAGTACTTTACCTCTTCCCAGTTCTTTGCCCATTTTTTGCGCCAAGTAAAAGTTAAACCGCAGGTAGCACATACTTTTTGAGGCAGATTAGCTTTGTTGCCCTTAAAGTTTCCCTTGCTATTCACAGAAAAATCTCCCCAAAAAAATTCCAAAAAGAAATCCCAAAGAATCCTAGAGGCGCTCATTGTGTCGCAGAAATTTTTGTTTTGCTAAGAGTGAATACTGCTCGGACATCGGCGCAGGTTTAGCAATTAAATATCCTTGTACATAGTTGCCACCATGCTTCCTTACCCAATCTAGCTCACTGGGTGACTCGATTCCCTCGGCAATGGTTTGAATATTCATGCTTTGGGCGACCTCTAGCAGCTTCTGAGCGATCAGGGATTTGTACTGATCTTGATGCACATTTCGCATTAATTCTATGTCTAACTTGATAAAGTCAGGGCGCAGTTGATGCAACATATTCAAGCTAGAGTAGCCAGAGCCAATATCATCTAGGGCAATTTGGAATCCAGTTTGACGATAGAGATCTAACAGACGGCGAAAGCGTTTAATATCCCGCACCCGCTCTACTTCGGTAATTTCAAACACAATCCGATCATGGGGAATGCCAGCTTCATCAATGTCAGCGATCGTGCAATGTAGGCAGTAGTTCGGATCATCTAAGCAGTTTGGCAGAAAATTAATAAACATTTTGCCATTGGAATTCCAACGCCCCATGGCTTCAATCGTATTTTGGCGGGCTATCATGTCCACCTGACAGAGCAAATCAATATCTTCGGCTACTCCAAAGATTTGGCGTGGCGATACTAGCTGCCCTTGGGGACTAATGCCGCGCATCAATGACTCTAGGGCAAATACCTGGCTAGTGTCTTGGGCAGAGACTATCGGCTGAAAATGACTGGTAAGGCTACCAGTGGCAAGCATATCCAGCAACCACCGCGCATTTCTGAGGGTGATATAGCAATAAAGGGTGATGACTTTAGGAAAATCTTCAAGTTGAGGGGTACTGTCAGCGGCGATCGCTAACACCTTAGTATTTCTCAACTCGCGATCGCTAAAACTCTCTAAAATCAGCGCACACAAGTGATTGGCAGTCTCATGATTCAAGCGCAGTTGACAGTATCGCTCTGCTAACCTTGGCGAAAATTGAATGGGCAGTTTCTTCAGACAGTAGAATAGCTTGTCTAGCGCAGCGGCTGATGGCAACCACAGACAAAGTTCGCCTTCATCTTCAACTATGGGGGGCAAATTTTGGCTTAGCAAAAATTTAGAGATGCCTGAAAGCGGTTCTTCATCCATCACAAATTAGTCGGTGAATAATTTACCCTCTATCTTAGGCTTTCTATTGAGTTTTTATGCCTACCCTTTTGATCAGTTAGAGTTTTTTGGGGATTGGTATATGCGCTTAGACAAAACCGCCTAATAATGCCTAACCCAAGTTAAATAGCAGACAAGAGGCTGTAATTGTGCTTAATTAGGATTATCACTTTTGCAACCATGCGCCGAGGCACTTTTCGCTACAAATCAAGGCTAGTATTAAGTTAAGTACTGTGGAAATTTTGATCGTAAGCCAATGGGCAGAGTAGTTGGAATTGATTTGGGCACCACAAATTCGGTGGTAGCAGCTATTGAAGCTGGAAAACCAGTAGCGATCGCTAATGCTGAGGGTAGTCGCACGACCCCTTCCGTAGTTAGTTTTAGTAAAGATGGCGATCGCTTGGTTGGGCAAATGGCAAGGCGGCAGGCAATTCTCAACCCTGACAATACTTTTTACTCAGTCAAACGCTTCATGGGACGGAAATATAGCGAATTAGCTCCCGAAGCTAAACGTATTCCTTACACCGTGCGCCGCGATGATAATGGCAATATTCGATTGCGTTCAACTAGATTAAATAAAGACTTTGCGCCCGAAGAACTGTCGGCAATGATCATCAGAAAACTGGTGGATGATGCCAGTCGCTATCTGGGCGAACCAGTGACCGAGGCGGTGATTACGGTGCCAGCCTATTTTAACGATTCCCAACGTCAAGCCACCAAGGATGCAGGCAGGATTGCTGGGATTGAAGTGAGGCGGATTATTAACGAGCCAACTGCAGCCTCCCTCGCCTATGGACTAGATCGCAAAAATAATCAGCAGATTTTGGTATTCGATTTGGGTGGCGGCACTTTTGATGTGTCGGTGCTAGAAGTGGGCGATGGCTTATTTGAAGTGAAGGCAACTACGGGCGATACTCAGTTGGGTGGCGATGACTTTGATCGAGAAATTGTCAATTGGCTTGCCGAAGACTTTCTTAAGCAGCAGGGGGTAGATCTGCGTAAAGAGCGCCAGGCCTTACAGCGTTTGACCGAGGCCGCCGAAAAAGCCAAGATTGAACTTTCCACCGCTGGCAGTACTGAGATTAATTTACCTTTTATCACTGCCACTACCGATGCACCTTTGCACCTGGAAGTAACCATGAAGCGATCGCAGTTTGAACGGCTTTGTACGCCCCTATTAGAAAGATTGCTAATTCCCCTAGAGCAAGTGATCAAGGATGCCAAGCTTACTCCCCGTCAAATTGATGAAGTGGTGTTGGTAGGCGGTTCTACTCGTATTCCTGCGGTAAAGGAAATGGTACGGCGCTTGATTGACAAAGAACCCAACCAAAGCGTAAACCCTGATGAAGTGGTAGCGATCGGGGCAGCGGTGCAGGCTGGAATTTTGGCGGGGGAAATCAAAAATGTCTTACTCTTAGATGTCACCCCCCTTTCGATCGGCGTAGAAACCTTTGGCGGCATTAACAAGATCCTGATTCCGCGCAACACCACCATTCCAGTGCGTAAAACCGATATGTTTACCACCGCCGAAGATAACCAAACCTCGGTAGAAATTCATATTGTGCAGGGCGAGCGAGATCTAACTGAGTACAACAAATCCTTGGGTAGATTCAAGCTAAGTGGGCTAGATCCCCAACCCAAAGGCACGACGCAGGTAGATGTATCTTTTGACTTGAATGCGGACGGCATGCTCTCGGTAACTGCCAGCGATCGCCGCACAGGCATAGAACGTCGAATTACAATTAAGGGCGCTTCCACGCTCAATGAGAAAGAAGTAGAAGAGATGATTGCTGAAGCCGAACGCTTTGGTGAAAAGGATCGGATCAAACGCGCCCGTATCGAAAAGCTGAACCGTGCCGATAGCCTCGTAACTGCCGCCGAACGCCAACTGAAGGAGATCGCCCTCACCTTTGGCTACCAACTTAGTTATGACCAACGCAAAATGATTGAGAAAAATATTCAGAACCTGAAAAAAGCGATCGCTGAGGAAAACGATGCCCAAATTGATCGCAGCCAAACTATTTTGCAAGAAGAAATCTACAATCTCTCGCGTGAACTCTACGAACAGGAAGACGGGCGGGACGATGAGGAAAACTTCTTTGGCGATATGATTGGCAATCTTAGTGAAAACCTCAGCAGCTTCGCTAGTCGCAATAAAAAAGACGGTAAGAAAGACGGCAGAAAAGAAGAGAATAAGCCCCGCCGCGAAAAAAATCGTCCTGATATCAGTGTGAACTACGACGATGATGACGATGACTGGATCTAAGCGCCGCCCCAAAGGTCGCAAATTCCACCTAGTTAAAATCTTTGGTTTAGTTTGTTTAGCGATCGCCATATTTTGCGCAATTATTCTGAGCCAAATTATTCCGCCAAACTACCTAGACTGGCCGGGCTTAATTCAGGGCAGAAACTGGCAAGAGTTAGCGGTCGAAGCGACAGGCAAACGCCTAGAACATTCCTATCAAGTCCTGGTAATGGGAGTAGATCGGGAATCAAATACTGCTCCAGGCACAGAAACCTTTAGCGGGCGCTCTGATACAATCTTGCTC
>JBBRVV010000111.1:0-6483 GCA_038246525.1 Pseudanabaenales cyanobacterium | reverse complement strand
GGATCACCGATCACCACCCATTCAGCTTGGGCATTTTGTTGCAGGTGAGCATCATTACAGACTGTAACCGCAGTAAGTAGGGTTTGCACTTGGGAAGGTAGAGGTTGCGGAATACTGAATTCTCCTGTAGGAGCATAGCCATTGCCAGTTACCTGTACGCCATACTCGGCGGTGTAGATCGTTTCTACTACCATTTTGTTTTGGGTGAGAGTACCAGTTTTGTCTGTGCAGATAGTTGTAACTGAGCCAAGGGTTTCCACGGCGGGTAATTTACGGATTAACGCTTTGCGCTTCACCATCCGCTGGGTTCCCAACGCCAGAGTAACTGTGATTACGGCGGGTAAGCCTTCAGGTACCACTGCTACAGCCATACTTAATGAGGTCTCTAGCAAGTCTAAGAATTTACCCCCCCGCAGTAGTCCGATGCTAACTACGATCGCTACCAAAGCTAAAGCCCCAATTACCAGCACATTACTTAGCTGTCCCATCCTTTGTTGCAGTGGAGTGGGCGGATTTTCTACACTTTGAAGATTTGCCGCAATTTTGCCCAATTCGGTTTGCATTCCTGTGGCGGTGATCAGAATTTTGCCTCGCCCTTGTAATACTTCTGTGCCTTGATAGGTCAGATTTAAGCGATCGCCTAGGGATTCCCCTGCTTCAAACAAAAGTGCGCTATCTTTGATTACCCCTTGGGCCTCGCCCGTAAGTGCTGCTTCTCTAATATTTAGATTCACTGCCTCCAAAAGTCTGCCGTCGGCTGGAATTTGCACTCCTGCTTCAATTAGGGCAATGTCTCCAGGTACAAGCTCAGGCGAAAGAATTTCTTGGATCTGGCGATCGCGAATTACGCGCACATTGGGAGAGGAGAGTTTTTTTAAGGCAGCCAAATCTTCCTCGGCTTTATTTTCTTGAAAGTAACCCAGGGCACCATTGAGCATCACAATCAAAGTGATCGCGATCGCATCTTTGGGGAATTCAGGCTTTGCTAGATCAATAGCGGCGGAAACCACTGCCACGCCAATCAACATTAACAACATCACGTTGCTAAACTGGTCAATCAGGATTTGCCACTTACTGCGTCCTGCACTTGCCACTAATTCATTTTTGCCGTATTGATCCAAGCGATCGCTCACTTGTTGGCTACTTAGTCCTTCAGCTTGATCGGATTGCAGAATTTCTAGTGACTCTGCCGCAGAGAGGGTATGCCAAGCTTGGGCTTTGGGTGAGCTAAGAGAGCTAGGGGACATAATTTATTGGGGCAAGTAAAAATTTAAGCTCTTATAGCCTAGCAAGTTTTGCCTGTTAGAGATTCAAAGAATATATTTACTCGACCACAATCAAATCTTTAGCTATCTCTGCTTTTGTGATAGATTCGTGCTTATCGTTCTGAACTTCCTTTTGTACCAAATATTGTAATAATCTCTCCTGTCGCTCCTGCCCCGCTTTCATTTCCCAGAGGGATTGATCAAAATTGTTTTGAATTTCCGCTAATTGCGCCGAAATATCGGTTAATTGCGACTGCTTTTGAATCAATTGAATCACCGCGTCATTCAGTTGAATTTGTCCTTGGCTGAGAATTGTTTGACTTTGGAGCAAAGAGAAAATTGCATCTTGTAACTGTCCTACGGTCAAAGCATTGGTTTCAGTGGCGGCTTCAATCCGTGAGATCACTTGTTCATCTGGTGCAGGTGTAGTCATATTAAATCTGGATTCAAAAGCACTCAAATTTCTACTTCTGGATCATATCAGCAAACCATTGCTCGAAGCGATCGCCCAAAGCGGTCAAAGAAAAATCCCGTTCAGCTTGTCGTCTGCACAGATGACGATGGATGCGCGTCACATTACCCACCGCTTCAGCTAAGGCTTCGATGTTATCTGGCTCTACCAAAAATCCCGTTTCATTATGACGAATGATCTCTACAGGGCCGCCCCTAGCATAGCTAATCACAGGTACGCCACAAGCCAGCGCCTCGATCGCCACATTGCCAAAAGCCTCGATCCATTTGGGAGTCATTAATAAAGCTTTACATTTGCCTAGTATTTCCTGCATTTGCTCGGTGGCATGAAAGCCTAAATAATTTAGTTTTGCCCCAGGAAAGTCCCTTTTGACCTGTTGCCAATATTCAGGATCTTGGATTTTACCTAAGATTCTTACTTCCAAACCCGTTAGCTCAGATACTGCTGCTGCATCTTCTAAACCCTTCTCTGGTGAAATTCTTGCTACCCAAGCGATCGCTTCTTCAGGTTCAGCTTGATATTCATATAAGTCTAAATCTACGCCACTACCTAGAATCCGAAACTCTTCTATTTTAGGAATTGCCGCAGCGAAGGTATGGGCCTGAATGTGAGTATATACGCCAATTGTACCTGGATATGCCTGATTTACCTTGGCGATCGCCTGATCAATCGAATCTAAAAGCGAACCCATACTGACAAAATGAGCGATCGCTACTTGAAAAAACGGAGTGAGATAGAAAGGTAGCCAATCGTAAGCAAAATTCACAATCAAGTCATAGCTATACTGCATCTGACGCGCATATTCCCACATATTTCCTAAGACGGAATCCCCAGGAAAATTTACTAAGTCTGTTCTAGTTTGATTTTGGGCAAATCGATGCACTTCACCTGGCATAGCAATAATCGGAATCTGATCGGAAATGGAACCACTTGAAGCCAGCAAATGTAGTTGATGTCCGCGTTTGAGTAACTCCCTTGCCACATTTAGCACAGTTAATTCCACACCCCCACCAATACCTGAGCCAAATGCTCCTACGGGAGTTGAGATCAACAAAATTCGCATAGGGCTTCTTTAAGGTTACTAATGGAAAGTTACAAAGCGAAAACTAATGAAGCGGCTTGGCAAAGATGATTAGATGTTGTTGTGGTAAATTTTGAGTTTCCAACCATTTATAGCCGATTGCAGCAAGTTCTTTCTTTACTTGATTTTGGCTCATTTTGTGTAGAGGTTTAATAAAGATCAAGGGATTTTCGGCTTTATATTCCAAAAGTGCTAGCCTACCTTCAGGTTTAAGAGATTTAGCGATCGCCTGCAACATCTCTTTGGGAAAGTCAAACTCATGATAAGCATCCACCATTAATGCCAAATCCACACTCTGGTCGGGCAAATTAGGATTTTGAGCAGTTCCTAAAATTGGAATCACGTTTTTAATTCCCTTCTCTTCCTGCAAATAACCCATGATCTCCTGCATTTCGGGCTGTAAATCGACAGCATATACTTTACCAGCGCCATTATTTAGGCTGAGTTGAGAAGCGATCGCTAGGCTAAAATAACCTGTACCCGCACCAATATCTGCCACTGTATCGTTAGGATTTAACTTGAGCAGAGAAATTGCTAAATCTGGTCGTTCTTCTTGCTTTCGTGGCGATCTTTCTAACCAACTAGCACCTTGATGTCCCATTACTTGAGCGATTTCTCGACCCAGGTAGAATTTGCCAATGCCATCTGGATCATGTTTTTGGTGAAACTGATAAATCTCGGTCGGAATTTGTTTGGGCGATTCTTGGTTGCTCTTTTCCTGACTTATCTTTTTATTTATCTCTGCTTGGTTCCGCTGCTCTAAAATTTGAGTATGAGGATTTTGCGCAAAACTTGATTCGAGCCAAAATGACTGAAAAAAGAGGAAAAATATCAGAAAAATTGACACAAAAATAGTATTTCTCAAATTGCTGTGCCTAAAATTCAGATTAAGCTTAGGTAAACATCCAATTTTCAACTGGTGACACCCCATTCTCAGTTTGAATAAAATCAATCCCGCGCATCTCGACCACTGGCTCACCTTCATAGAACACTACTAGCAATCCCTCGCCGCGTTTTTTTACCGACAACTCAGAGTCATAGATTTGCTTCAGAACCAAGATCTTTACCTCAGATTTATTGTCGATCTGTTTGTAGGCATCGCCTGGCTGATAGGTATAAAGAATGGCCTCAGAAGTTTCCTCAGAGGTCTTCTCAGCCTCAATCCCATCATCAAACAGACTATCTGAAACTTCTTTAGGGGCATCTGTAGAAGTTGGCTCTATGATTAGTTCAGAATCTGGGGTTATTTCAATAGAGTCCATAGCCATAGGTTCTTCAGAAGGATTTGCTGTCATTTAGTAAAACCGTTTCAATAGTCAATAAGTAAGGTTTAATCTTACAAACAAGACCATAATATGACATTTTCGTAAGAACTTGCTGCAATTCTTCAGGCTAAGGCTGGAGACTAATTAATCAATTATGAGCGATCGCTGGACTTCACTTTTTTATTATGTTTGTGGGCGGATTTTAGCGGCACCAATAGCAATTTGGGCGACCGCCTCGGTAGTATTTCTGCTAATGCGCGCTACGCCTGGCGATCCCGTGGATGCAATTTTGGGCAGCCGTGCACCTGAATCCGTAAAGCTAGAACTACGGCAACAATTGGGCTTGTCTGGCTCGCTGGCGGGACAGTATCTACGCTACATGAATAAGTTGCTGCACTTTAATCTGGGTGAATCCCTTAGTACTAGAGGGTTAGAGGTAAAAACAATCATTGCCAATTTTTTTCCTGCAACTGCCGAGTTGACTTTATTTGGGCTAGCGATCGCCCTGATCATTGGCGTAAGCCTGGGCATGGTAGCAGCGATCAATCCAGGTAGTAAGTGGGATCTCGGTAGCCGATTGTTTGGTATTATTAGTTATTCTCTGCCCCTATTTTGGCTAGGAATGCTGCTTCAGCTAGTGTTTGCGGTGCAGTTAGGCTGGTTTCCTGTGGGCACACGCTTCCCTGTGAATTTGACCACCCCTGTAACTATTACGGGGCTTTATACGCTCGACTCTCTTTTAGCTGGAGACTTACAGCTTTTCCTGATTAGTCTGCATTACTTAATCTTGCCCGCCCTAAGCTTGGGAATTGCGATTAGTGGCATTTTTGAACGCATTACCAGAATCAATTTACGCCAAACCCTGAAATCTGACTATGTAGAAGCTGCCCGTGCCAGAGGGATTAAAGAACATCGCATCTTGTTTAACCATGCCTTGCGTAATGCTTTGATTCCGATTATTACTGTGTTTGGCTTGACTTTTGCAGGGCTGTTAGGTGGGGCAGTATTGGCGGAGGTTACCTTTTCCTTCCCAGGTTTAGCAAATCGCTTATTTGAAGCAATTGTGGGGCGCGATTACAATGTGGTTCAGGGCATTATTGTGTTTTTTGCGGCGATCGTGGTGGTGATCAGCATTGCGATCGATATTTTTATTGCTCTAATTGATCCAAGGGTGCGCTACTAAAACTTAGAAATGTTAAATTAAGTTTAAGGGGAAAAGGTGGTTGGGGATCACTGCAAGCATTCGTGCATATATCTTATGGCAGATTGTTAGGGAACTGTGACTAAGACATAATAAAGCTAGATTTAATAACTTAAATTTATTGAGATCATAAGTCTCAATTATATAAATAAATTTTTTATTCTTTTTCGTTTTTAATAAAAGTTTTTTCAGTGAGTCTTAGTGCTCATTAAAGTAATGGAAATCTCAACTCTTACTCCTATTAGTGACTTTGCCCGAGAAACTCCTAGCGAAACTCTTAGCGAAACTTCCAAGCAAATCTCTAAAGAAACTCCTAAAGAAATTTTTAGCGATCGCTCGCCCGTCACTCATTGCCGTTCTTGCCAACAGAATACTCAAGTTAAGTCCTGTCAATTTTGTCATCATTTTGATATTACTGGGCGCAGAGGTGGTGAATGTACTAAATTACAATCCCATGTGGAAGGAAATTGGCAAGCTTGCTCTTTGGCGATCCCGATCTTTCTAGCTGAAGCGATCGCACCTGAGGAAATTCCTTTTTATCTTTCTCCCACTGTTTTAACGAAAATGCTACCTTCGATCTCACTATCATATTGGGAGTGAGTCGAAAGACAATTTATAACTGGTTCAAAGCCTGGGAAGAGAGAGGATTAATCGGCTTATACAATCGACCTGAGCAAGGACGGAAGCCTACATTCAGCACCGAACAACAAGAGTAAATACGAGAATGGACACTAGAGTAAACCCAGCAGCTTAAACAAGTCGTACATGGGGTAAAAGAGGAGTGGGATATCAGCGTAAGTGGAAAGACGGTAAAACGAGTACTCAAATCGCTGCATATAAGTTAGCCTCGGTTAAGGCGACAAGTGGGCAGCCAGACCCAGTCGAATACATTGAGAAAAAAGCGCAATTAGAGGAGTTAAAGAAATTAGACGCAGCAGGGGAGATTGATTTATATTATTTAGACGAAACTGGTTTGTGTTTAATCCCCTGTGTACTATATGGATGGAAGCCTGTGGGGGAGATCATAGCCATACCAAGGCTATACCAAGCACGCGAAGTAAGCGCTTAAATGCATTGGGGATAATGAACCGACATGATCAACTGCATAGCTATGTTTCATGTCAAAGTATCACCAGTGAAGTTGTAGTTGCCTGCATTAAGGCCTTCTTTCCGACAGTAGCAAAGCGGACAGTGATTGT
>JBBRVV010000110.1:0-6484 GCA_038246525.1 Pseudanabaenales cyanobacterium | reverse complement strand
CTAGAAATTGATCAAGGGGCTTGGGAGTGGGATCTGGCTGACCCCAAAAACTATCAGCTAAAAGGAGTTTTTCGCGCCCTTAATCACACTAGGAATCTAGATGTATTCCTGACTGAAGTGAAGGTAGAAGTGACTTTATTGTCTAAGGCAAATTTGGAGCATACTGCCCAGATAATTCGAGTGCGATCGCTTCATGCCAAAGAACTACCCCGTAACGACAATTATTGGGAAGCATACATTGTTAAAGGTCAACAACAAACTGGCTTAGAAATCGAAATTGAGCTTAAGGGCGAAGATCTCTCCCCGCTGCGATCGGCTTGGGTGCGGATTCATTATGTCGCTTATGGCCCAGGTGGTCGCACGCCCAAGATCCGTCATTGCATTCTGCCCCTCAAATTCCCTGACCCTAATCTGGACTTAACTTGGCAGCCCACCGAAGCAGCAGGCGTTTTACCGATTCCTACCCATTTACTCACGGTTTTAGATGATCCGATCGCCGTAATCAAGCAATATGTTTTGCCCCATGCCAAGCCTGGCGATATTGTTACCATTGGTGAAACTCCTGCGGCAATTATGCAGGGCAGATGGCGGCATCCCAGCGATATTCGTCCTGGTTGGTTAGCGAAAAGACTTTGTTATTATTTTTTACGCACCTCCAGCTTAGCCACAGCCTGTGGCTTGCAGTCCCTAGTGGATGAAGTAGGTGCCTGGCGGGTAGCTTATGCCTTTATCGGCGGCGCGATCGCTAAACTCTTTGGTCAGCCTGGCATGTTCTATAACTTGGCGGGAGAACAAGCTAGGTTAGTAGACGATGTGACTGGTACTCTGCCTCCATACGATCAATTTATCGTTTTGGGTCCAAAGAATTCTCAAGCGCTTGTAGATCAAATCTTGCAAGAAACAGGACTGAAAGCGGCGATCGTTGATGTAAATGATCTAAAGAAAGTAGCGATTCTGGCTAAAACCGCCGACACTTCTACGGAGATATTGAATCAGGCCTTACTTTGCAATCCTGCAGGCAACGCTGCCGAACAAACTCCTTTGGTTTTAATTCGTCCAGTTTCGGCTGCCAGCCTCTAAAAGATCGGTTCCCTATCTCAAAGAGGAAGGGGATTTGGGGCTGTGCCCCCGTAATTGTTTTAATTCTTTAAATTTGAAATATCACTTTACTTTTAGGCAATGCCAATAGGTGGGATTTTTGCCAAGATTCCTTTTTTCAGAAGTTCTGGACGTTCTTTCCAAGCCAAATTACCATCTTCTTTTTGATAATACAATTCTGCACATTGAAGCAAGGCCGCACTGACTTTTGGCAAACTCTCTTCATTTAGGATCAAGTCCTTGACCAAATCACCAAATAAATAGGTGAACTTATCAGTAGCTACAAAACTAATTGCGCAGGAGCGATCGCAAGCACTCATACATTCCACTGAGCGAATTTGATACTGTGCCGCTAGATTCCAATTTTCCGCATCAGCAGTCAATTGAGCATAAAGCTTTTCTCCACCACTAACGCCTTCACGTTTGCCCTCTTTCCAAATACTGGCACAAGAGGTGCACACAAATAGAGTATGTTTCATTTATAAATTCGTCCGTACCGCGCGGATGAGCTAGAAGTTGATTAAGTTAAGTTTGGTGGGCATTCTGACTTGAAGATATTTTTGTTAGATCAAATAAATCTTCTTTACAGTTGCGGGACAGCGATGGATTTGCACCAAACTTTCCCCAATCGACTAAAAATCAGCTTCAAGAATTAGCAAAATTATCTAGACAATCTCTAACGGCTGCTCCCCGTTAAAACCAAAACTTGGATTTCTATTCTAGCCTAGATTTATCGTCGCCACTAAGCTAGTGTATTCAAAACTTAAATTCTGTGATTTTTTTGGCTTTTGCAAAGTAAATCGAACAAACTAAAATTAAGATCGTAAATCAATCAACCTTCTAAATTTGAATATAGGAAATCCTGAGTGAAAGACTGAAAACGTTCAAAGAAGCTACAACCTATCGCTATAATCTTCAGTTAATTACCTACTTAGTTTCTCCAATTTTGATTAAAAGGCTATGTTTAAAAAAATTCGTCGACTACTTCGCAATTTTTTTACTAGAACCAGTACCCTTAGAAATGAGCCACTGAATCGAGCCAGCTTAATTGTTTTAATTATTGTTGATCTATTTATTTTAGTAAATGTTTTTACTGGCTTAAGCGAAATCAGCAATTGGCACATTAGCCCTGCCCAGGCATATCCTTGCCATAGTGAATGGCGAGATTATCGGAATTCAACTTCCCAAAAGTTAAAGGATAAAGATTCAGAAATTCTCAGAAGTACAATCAGTTTCAGTTCTGGGCGCAATAATCAAACTAGCTTTAGGCAGCAAAACCTGGAAGTAGAAAAGCAGCATCTAGGTTCGGTGGCGGGATTATGCCTAGAATATAGCGATCGCCAAGACAAGCTAAATAACCCGACCAATCAAAAAGCCGTAAAAGAAATCGAGCAGTTAGAATCCAAAATCAATCAACTAACTGCAACTAATCAAGAAATTCGTAGTAAGTATGATTCGACTTTACTAGAAAAAATTGCGAAACAAAATCGAGAGCAGTCAATTAATCAGGTTAGCGCAGAAAAAGCCTTAGAAGAATTAACTAAGAATGATCAGAGTATCGCTAATTTGAATCAGCAGACCCCTGCTGCCAAGTTGATTATTAAGGCTAATTCTGAAAGTATTAATTTCTTACAACTATTACAAGATGGGAAGAAATTCCAACTTTTAGACCAAGGTTTTCAGTCAGCTTCTTTTTGGTACCCCAGTATTCAAATTAGTCTTCAGGCAATATTTCTGTTGCCTTTGATCGCGATCGCTCTATTTATCTATAACCTGGCGCAAAATAAAAAGTACGCTCTTGTCTCACTTCTCAGTTGGCACTTACTGGTAATTCTATTTATTCCCTTAGTAATTAAGATTTTTGAATTTTTACAATTTGGCGCGATCGCTAATTTTATTTTTAGCCTGGTTTCGCAAATCTTTGGCGGCTTGCTCTTCCTGATCAATTATGTATATATCTTCCTGATTCCAATTTTGGGCTTTGGCTTGATTAAATTCTCCCAAAGGAGAGTTCTACTAAATTCTAAACTGCAATCTGCCGTGAGGGTACAAAATTCCCAATGTATTCAATGTGCGCGCAAGCTTCAGCCCTATGATAACTATTGTCCCCACTGTGGCTTCTTTCAAAATGTTGAATGCTCTAACTGTCATGGCTTGACTTACAAACATCTCGGCTACTGCAAACATTGCGGACATCCCCAAGATTTAGAGCTAGAAATAACTGAGCCTAGTTAAACTAGGACTTACGCAAACTATTTGCATTTAGAGTTTTGATACCAATTTTCTCCCTACCTAGATTCACACACAGGCATAATACGACTATAATCTAAAATAAATAGATAAATGACGGTTATGTCTTCAGTCCCTACAAATAGCTCGGTAAATGATCTGGCAGATAGCTCAAACTCGCTCGTCTCCGACATTTCAAAATTGTGGGTGATTTCAGACCTAAATTCCGATCAAAATTCTAGTGCGAATCGATTAGCTATTACCTGTAAAGACTTTTTGATGAGTATGGGCTATGAAGTACGTCTGCCAGAAAGTACTCAAACTTCTTTGCCACATCCGCAAACAGCCCTACAAACTGTTTTAGAGACGATCTCCCAGCAGACAAATAATCAGTCTCAAGATTTGGTTTTAGTCAATACGACAACTCTTAGCGAACTAATTCAGGCAAAATCACTCTACCATTTGGGCTTTGACCACTGCGAAGATGCAATTTTAGCCTATGAAGTATTTAACGATGGCAGTTTCTCCTCCTATCGCGAAGTGAATAGCTCAGCCTGTAAGCTTTTGGGCTACTCGCGGGCAGAATTATTGGGTCTTTCTCCTCAGCAAATTGACCTAACTACAGCTAATCCCAGCCTTAGTGATGGTAAAAATTCTAGCGATCGCTTATTTTTAACTAAAAGTGGGGAAAAGATTCTAGTTGTGCTTACGGTTAAAGTCTCATTAATTCAAGCTAAAAGAATCGCTCTCACATTTATCAAGCCAATTGTCAAGCCATTTACTCTTGAACAAGACATTACCGAACAGGAAGTCGCCAAATCTGCTTTGCAAGAATTAAATCAAGCATTGGAAACTAAGGTAAAAATTCGCACGGCTGAGCTCGTATCAGTCAATCACAAACTCACCCGTGAAATCGAAGAAAGGCAAAGGATTGAGCATTCTCTTAGCTTCCATCTAAAACGAGTGGAAACCGCCTACCGTATGGTATTTGCGATGAATCAAGCCGAAACTCTAGAAGATATTTATAGCCGTTCCTTACGCGGTTTGGCATCTATTTTTCAGATTTCGCGCTTAGGTATTTTAATTGCCGATGATCAAGGGGTGATGCGCTTCAAGATTACTAGGGGGCTTAGCGATTCTTTTCGTCAAACTGTAGAGAAATTGGCTCAAAATCGTAGTCGCGATCCAGGTGACAACACCACTCAGCCGATGATTTATTACGACACGGTGGATCTGCCGTTCCCTAAAATATTACAAAGTGCAATGGAATCTGAAGCGATTGAGGCAATGGTGGTTTTCCCCTTGATTCATGGTGGCTTGGTAATTGGAGAAATTGTAATTTATAGCGATCGCTCGCTCGAGCTGACTCAAGAAGAAGTGCAAATAGGCAAGACAATTGCCACCTATATTGCCGTGGCTATTACCCGTAAGCAAACCGAGATTTCTCTACGCAAAAGCGAAGGACAGTTTCGTCAAATTTTTCGGGATGCCTCTATTGGGATGGCTTTGGCAAATATTCGTACCCGCCGCTTTACTAAGGTCAATTCTGCTCTCTGCCAAATGTTAGACTTTAGTGAAGCGGAATTTCTCACCTTAGTGATCGATGATATTACCCATCCCCAAGATTTATCTCAGGATATGCGTCATCTTTTGCAGGCAAGCTATGGACAAATCGAAAGTTATCGCTTAGAAAAACGCTTTCTCAAAAAGGATAATCAGATTCTGTGGGCGAGTTCTACAGTGACCGTACTCAGGGATACAGATGGACACCCTACTTCCATTTTAATCATGATTGAAGACACAAGCGATCGCAAAGCCGCCGAGACCCAAACCCGCAAAACTGAAGCTCTACGCCTAGAATTAGATAAGGAAAAAGAATTAAATAGCCTGAGAACTCGTTTCTTCTCGATGGCTTCCCATGAGTTCCGTACTCCTATTGGCGCGATTTTAATGAATGCGAATATTTTGGAATATGCCAACGATACGCCGCTGAATCAAAAAAGCCTGCGTAGTTTGCAATGGATTCGAGCCAATGTGAAGCACTTGATTTCCCTGTTAGATGATGTGCTGACGATTAATCGCGCCGATACTGGGCGGTTAGAATTTCAGCCTCAATTGCAAGATGTGCGGGATCTTTGTAGTCGGGTAATCGAAGAATTATTTACCGAAGATACTCATTTCGACAGAGTCAAATTCCAAACAGAAGGCGATCGCCAATATTTAGCCATGATTGATGAGAAGTTATTTCATCATATGCTCACTAATCTTTTGGCAAATGCACTCAAATATTCCGATCCAAAAAGTGAAGTTTTGATCGATTTATCCGCTAAGGAATTGGGTAAAATCTCCATTCAAATTCGCGATCGCGGCATAGGTATTGGTGAGAAGGATGTTCCCCATTTATTTGATGCTTTCTATCGGGGCGAAAATGTTGGAAAGGTAACTGGTTCAGGGCTGGGCTTAACCATCGTTAAAAAAAGTGTAGAAATGCATGGTGGTGAGATTGAAGTCAAAAGTCAAGTCGGCATAGGTACTTGTTTTAATGTGATTTTACCTAGCGATTTTCCTTAATCATTTATGATTCTGGCTGTTCCCTAGCTGGTTAAATCTGCTCAAAACTGAGAATGCCCGCTACCTACAGCCTCTTGAATCCGCTCAAATCCATTTTCCTGCAACTTCCCAACTAATCCTTGTAAGATTCTTTTAACCACCAATGGACCTTCATAGACCCAGCCTGTGTAGATTTGCAAAAGACTTGCACCAGCGCAAATCTTTTGCCAAGCGTCCTCTATAGAGGAAATGCCACCTACACCAATAATTGGTAGCTTTCCTTCAGTTGACTGCCAGATTAACGAAATAGCCTCAGTAGATTTAGCTTTGAGTGGCTTGCCACTGATTCCGCCTGGCGCATGATTAAAGGATTGATCCTGCAAATTCTCGCGTGAAATAGTGGTGTTAGTGGCAATAATGCCTGAGAGTTTTAGTTCTAAGGCTAAGTGAGCGATCGCTTGCAGGTCAGTAGGAGCAAGATCTGGCGCAACTTTAACTAAGATCGGGATATTTTTACTATTCTCTAATTGGATTTGCTTGAGAATCTCTGCCAATTGGCTAATTGCTTGTAGATCCCTCAATCCTGGCGTATTTGGCGAACTGACAT
>JBBRVV010000109.1:0-6490 GCA_038246525.1 Pseudanabaenales cyanobacterium | reverse complement strand
TGGGTTATAGGACTGACTGTTGATAGCATTTTGGACTTCTTATTCTGAATATGCTCAATTCTCCCGTTTTGTATTTGCCATTTCTTCTTTATTAAGAAATGTCTACTGTTTTGTTTAGGACTTACGCAAACTATTTGCATTTAGTGTTTTGATGTCAATTTTCTCCATAATAAGCGCTAAATCTAGCGTCACTGAGTAAGTCCTACTTGTAGCAATACATGAGAGCTGCCACGACTATCATCACATGAGCAAAAGCACAAGCTAAGAATATCGGGAGCCGAGTGCGGTAAAAGTCGCACGCTCGGACCTAACAGAGAGGGGCTGGGAATAATATCCCACCTCGACTCTACCCAGAATTGTAATGACTAAGCTTTTAGCGCGGACACTTGATTAGCTATCTTTACAGACTGCATTATGAGCGATTTCATCATCTTCACCTGCAAGTATAGAGGATAATTGTAGGAGTATATCTAAAAAGCCAGACTTCAGGAATTAGCCAGCAAAACTATCAGCGAAAGATCCGTCACTAGAGACTTCGCTTGACTCTTCATTTTGTTGCATAGTAATTCGACCTAAGCCAAATTCAGGCAAAATCATCGTTTGATACAGTAAATTGCGAAATTCAGGATTGAGATAGTTCTGCTGCATTAGATGCCAACTTTGCCAATCTTCCACTTGATGTTGGATCAAAATTTCTGCCAGGGTAGGCATAGCTTCAGTTAGTTCAACCTTCAACATTTGCAAGAGAATTGCACTCAACACAAAGCGATCCTGGATAAAGCCTAAGATTGTCTGTGCTCTGGCAAAATCTTTAACCCTTTGGGCAAAGTCATCCCCATAGAATTCTAGGAAAAACTCAGCTTGATAGCGAACTTGCTTGATCTTTTTGCGCAAATCATGCAATTCCGATTGATGAGAAACCAGATAAGCATAATCGACTTGAAGAAACTGATGAGCAGAAGGAAGAAATTCTACACCCACGAACCAGCCTGGATGCAATAGAAGCTGACTCAACAGCGGTAGGAGCAAAGTGGGAAAGGCGTAGGGCAGAGGAATTGCCGCGATCGCTCTAAATTTAGGTTGATCTAGCCAAGATTGCAGCGTTTGTTTGACAGATTGGTAGGAATCGCTTGCCAACATTGCTTTGACTTCGTGGTTTGCTTTTTCCCTTTGTTTCTGCAACTTGTGGGTGAATTCCTTCAGTTGCTTTGCCTCATTGGTGGGCAGAATATTCAAATAGTTATTTTGCAATTGCTCAAGCAATACATCTAAATCCCTAACTACCCCTAAACAGCGAGCGATTTTACTCAATTGTTTGTTTTGCATGGATTGGGGCAACTTTACAACTGGTGCAAATACCTGGATTGCAGTCCTTAGTCGGCGCAATTCTACCCGCATTTGATGAAGTTGTTCTGGGTCTTTAGTCTGAGATACTTCAGTTTCGCGCTTTACAAATTTTTTGTAGTGCTTAGCGATCGCTTGATAAGCAGAGTTACCCAGTGTTTTGGTACATAAAGAAGATTCCATTTTTTACGAATGATTAACAGCTTATCTATTCTACCCGAGGTTAAGGTTAAGTTAAGCATTATTTAGCGTAATCTTAATAGTTGAATCACTCAGGCACTAGTATCTTTGGATAGAGAAGAATGTCTCCTCCTACTCAATCACCTTGGCTAAGCATTCTAAAGCCATCATAAACAGTAAAATCTAATTTTAAGAGAGTTGGAGCAAACTAACAACTTCAATCACTTTCTGCGCAACTTGATCAATTTCGGCACTCGTATTAAATCTGCCAATCCCAAAGCGCAAACTCGCCAGCGCTAATTCTCGCGATCGCCCTAAAGCTGTCAATACATGGGAAGGTGCAGGTTTAGTAGATGAACAGGCTGCCCCGCTAGAAAGTGCCACTACTGGTTGTAATGCCAAGATCAAACTATTACCGTTAATATGCGCAAAACTAACATTCAAGTTGCCAGCCAAGCGTTTTTCTGGATCACCATTTAAGTAAATGCCTGGTAAATCTTTGATCGCATTCCAAAGCTGTTGTTGTAATTGTCTAAGAGAATTCTGTTCTTCAGCTAAATTAGCGATCGCTAGTTCTACTGCCTTAGCAAATCCGACAATTTGAGGCGGATAAAGAGTACCTGAACGGAATCCTCTTTCTTGACCACCACCATGTAACTGCGGTGCGAGATTTACCCTTGGGTTTTTGCGTCTAATGTAAAGTGCGCCAATTCCCTTTGGACCATATACCTTGTGGGCAGTGAGAGATAGTAAATCTATTTGCATTGCTTCCACGTCTAGCTCGATTTTGCCGATCGCTTGGGCAGCATCAGAATGAAAAAATACACCGCGATCGCGACAAATCTTACCAATTTCTGCCAAAGGCTGTAACACGCCAATTTCATTATTCGCCGCCATGATTGAAACCAGAATCGTATCTGATCTGATCGCATTACTCAAATCCTGCAAATTCACTATGCCCAAAGAATCCACAGGCAAATAAGTAATCTCAAAGCCCAAAGCTACTAAGTAAGCGCATGGATCTAGCACCGCGCTATGCTCTGTTTGTAAGGTAATTAAATGTTTGCCACGGGAAAAATTTGCCTCTGCTACGCCTTTAATAGCCAGATTATTTGCCTCAGTTGCGCCACTGGTAAAGATAATTTCCTCTGGGTTAGCATTAATTGATTTTGCCATAATTTCCCTAGACTGAGCGATCGCCGCCTGAGCTTCCCAACCATAAATATGGGAAGAACTAGAAGGGTTGCCAAAGGATTCGCAAAAATAGGGGATCATTGCCGCCAATACCCTAGGATCGAGAGGAGTAGTTGCCTGGCAGTCAAGGTAAATTGGTTTGGCAGTCATTGCTACTTTCCGCAAATAAGAAGTTAAATTATTCTAAAAAATAATCAATTTAGGCATTGCCACAAGCACTAGAGTGCGCTACTCTTGGGGTCGCAAATCCTAAAATATATGTATAAGTCCATGGGGTCATTCGCCCATCCTTTCTCTACCATACCCTTTAACCCATCTTTTAATGTGGAAAGCCATCAAGTTGACCTAGAGCGCTACTTGCTCGAATCTGCCACGATTAACCAAGATCAACTGACCGTTGCCAAAAAGATTCAGCTTCGCCAACAGGGTCCCCTTTTGGTAGTTTTACTGCAACTTAGTTTTATTGACCTGCAACAATTTAGTCAACTCTTGGATTGGACAGTCAAAATGCGGAGCAGTTCAAATTAAAAATTTGGGGCAGATGACCGTCCAGGTGGTCTAACTTTGGGCAATAGCTAGACAGGAATTAAGCAATTGTTTTCAAATAAATTTATTATAATTATTGCTATTAGACTGACTAATTTTGTCTCCGTCCGCCAGAGTCTAGAATACATAGCTAGATATGTTTCTTTGTGATATTATCAAGGACTGAATTTAGATAAATCAAAATTATGGCACTGTTGCAAGAACGCAAGCAAGAAATATTTGCCTCACACCAAGCGCATCCAACTGACACTGGCTCTTCTACTGTCCAGGTAGCGATGATGAGCGAACGTATTAGTCAATTGAGCGGACATCTTAAAATCCACCCCAAAGACTTTTCTTCCCGTCGTAGCTTACTCAAACTGATCGGTCAACGCAAACGCCAGCTAGCATATATTCGCAGCGGCAGCCTAGAAGCATATAAAGCATTAATTCTCAAACTGGGAATCAGAGGCTAATTGATTGAAGTCTGACATCGCTAGATTTGACCAGAAAATAGTAAGAGGTTAGCAGTAGGTGGAGCGGATCCCTTTTGAACCTATAAAGAAGAAAAAGAAGGCAAGCAAGCCAGAAGTTAAGTCAGATAACATGGCTAAGCCTAGGTCAAGCCCTGCTCAAAAGCCCTTAAAGCCTGTACCAAAAGTCAAGCCAAGCGCTCAAACCTTTAGTAAAGATACTGACAAAAACTCTGTAAAGAAATCTGTGAAAAAAACAGATCGAGATTCAGGTAACATTCCTAAAACGGTGAGCGATCGCATGGTGAGACGTTCAGTGCTATTTTGTGGTATCCCGACAGGGCTTGGGTTTGTAGTATTGATTGCCAGCTATCTAGTAATTTCAAAGCACTTATTTGAGATTCCTAATGCTTTGGTTTTACTAGGAAGCTTAGGATTTACAGGTATTGGGGTTTTGGGCTTGAGCTATGGCGCACTATCAGCCTCATGGGATGAGCATCGCTTAGGAAGTTGGTTAGGTGCAGCAGAATTCCAAAAAAATCTGAGCTACCTTAGTGCTGCCTGGAAGAATCAAAGTTCTTTGCAAAAGCCTTCTTCGGATACAGATTAAATGTAATATACTCTCTTCCCACCATCAAATTAGACCTTAGTTACATGGGGTTAAGGGGTGAAACCCCTTAGTGGGGGGCGATGCCCCCCACACCCCCAACATATGTAAATCTTGACTGGGAAAGGATTAGCTATCAGTCTTCTTAAATGCTCAAACTTCAAAATGGCTAAACATAAGATACTTGGCTAAACTGAAGCTAAAGCTGAAAAATCTGAAGGAGAGCTCATGATTGTAGTAATCAAATCTGGAACTGCTGCCGTTGAAATTGATCGCATCTGTGACGAGCTAAAAACCTGGGGACTTTCGCCCGAAAAAATTGTGGGCGCTCACAAAGTAGTGCTAGGGCTAGTAGGGGAAACCGCAGAACTTGATCCAGATCGGATTGAGAAGGTTAGTGTCTGGATTGAATCGGTATTGCGGGTAGAGCAGCCTTTCAAGCGTGCCAGCCGACAGTATCGCGACTACCAACCTGGAGCAGTAACTATATCTACTCCAAACGGTGACGTAACAATTGGCGAAAATTATCCCTTAGTAGTTACTGCAGGACCCTGCTCGGTAGAAAATGAGGAAATGATCATCGAAACCGCGTTACAGGTTAAGGCGGCAGGCGCACAATTCCTTAGAGGTGGGGCATATAAACCACGTACTTCCCCCTACTCGTTTCAAGGGCACGGTGAAAGCGCTTTACCTCTTTTGGCTGCGGCACGGGCGGCTTCGGGTTTGGGTATTATTACTGAGGTGATGGATACTCCCGACATTGAGAAAGTGGCAGAGGTGGCGGATGTATTGCAAATTGGCGCTAGGAATATGCAAAATTTTTCGCTCTTAAAGCAAGTGGGCAAGCAATCGAAGCCAGTTTTGCTAAAGCGGGGGATGGCAGCTACGATTGAAGATTGGTTAATGGCGGCAGAATATATCTTGGCGGCGGGAAATCCCAACGTGATTCTTTGCGAGCGTGGCATTCGCAGCTTTGATCGCCAATATACTCGTAATACTTTAGATCTCTCGGCAATTCCTGTTTTACGCAAGCTTACTCACCTGCCGATTATGGTTGATCCTAGTCATGGCACGGGTTTATCTGAATATGTGCCGACTATGAGCTTGGCAGCGATCGCCGCAGGCACAGACTCCCTGATGATTGAAGTGCATCCCAATCCTAAGCAAGCGCTCTCAGATGGGGCACAATGCTTAAATTTTGAACAGTTTCACCAACTAATGCCCAAGCTCAAGGCGATGGCTGATCTGGTAAACTCTTTTGCCTAATTTCGATTAATTCTTGTTCTAGCTCAATTACTTTTTCCATTAACTTCTGATTAGAAAGCATTAATTCATTAGCGCGACTGCTCAGGTATGGGTCAGATTCCCACCAGTTGATGCCAATTTCTCTTGCCTTATCTACTGAAGCGATTAAAAGGCGGATGCGAACACTCAAAAGCTCCACATTGCCGACCGAGACGGTAATATCCCCCGCCACGACAATGCCCTTATCCAATACCCTTTCTAAAATGTCCGCTAGACTGGAGCCGCCTGCGCTTTTATTAATGCTGGACTGATTACTCGGTTGGGTAGCCATAGGTTTAGATCAAATTTGCGGTACTAGATCTAGGCGATCCAAAATTCTGGTCAATAATTCGGCGGGAGATGGCTCAGTGGTGACCTCCTGCTGATCACCAGTATGATCTAAACGAGAGAGCAAAACATCACCACAAAGTTCACGGAAGTCTTCGCTATTGCTAATTGTTGGAATATTATGCTCAAAGCAAATCTTGGCAATCATTAAACAGGCGCGCAGACTAGAAGATTTGTACTGATGGGTAAATTTACGAAAGTTCCGCACCACCTTGATGATTGCGTCTGCCTGCACAGGTGAAATGCCAATCCGACTCGTGAGGATCAAATGCTCGGTTTCAACATCCGCTTCCCCTACTTCAATCGTGATTACCCGATCCATGAGTGCATCTTGAGTGGGGTGTACCGCCGCATATTCCTGGGGGTTGGAGGTAAAAATCGCTCTGAAATTTGGATGTACTCGCACATAGTCCGATTGATTGCTATCGGGAGGCAGGGCAATTAGCTTTTCCTCTAGCACTCCCAACAGCGCATTATTGGTTTCGGGGCGGGAGCGATTAAATTCATCGTAAATCAGGGTAAAACCTTCCTTGGC
>JBBRVV010000108.1:0-6523 GCA_038246525.1 Pseudanabaenales cyanobacterium | reverse complement strand
GTTGTCAGCCTTTTCAGCTTTCTCAATCAAAGTGTCATAATCCCGAAATAGGCGGGTAATCGTCTCGTAATTAGGCGAAAAGTTAATTACTGTGCGCGGTTGGGTGCGTAGCATCAAGAAGCGTAAAAGCTCTGGTGGTAATAGATTGGCAATCTCTTTTGCGGTAGAACCGACCCCCTTAGAAGAACTCATCTTCGTGCCATTCACCAAAATGAATTCATAGGGAGAATGAAATGGAGCCTCTTTACCTAGTACCGACTGACAAATCGCATTTGCCACATCCCTAGATCCGCCTTTTTGCGAATGATCCTTACCAGCCATCTCAATCGTGACACCCAACAAATCCCACTTTGCCACCCATTCTACTTTCCAAGGTAATTTACCCTTTCCATCAAAGGGTGATACCCAACCACTGTGACTACAGCCCTTGACATAATTTGCACCATTGGGTTTGCAAGTGTAAAACACTTCTTTGCCGTTATAGTCTGTTACTTCTGTGGTGGCAATTTTGCCGCAATTCTCACAAATCGGCTGGAATGGATACCAGTTATCTGCTCTTTTACCGCCACTTACCTTTAAGTAAGCTTCGCGCACCTTGCGGGCATTCTGTAAAAATAAATCAATGTGGTGATTCATTTTGCCAGAGCGATAGAAGTCCCGCAAATAGTAAGTCTCTGGTTCTACGCCCAAGTAGCGAAAGATTTCTAAGAACTCTTCCATAAAATATTTGGCATAGTCGCCAGCATCCTGCCCAGGAGAGGGAACATTGCAGAGCGGAAAACCCAGATAGGGAGCAAATTTCTCTTGATCCAAATACTTCGGTACTGTATCCAAAGCATCGTAGTCATCTGCACCATAAAGAAACTTCACAGGCTTACCAAGATGTTTGAGCGATCGCTGAATTACATCATGGATAATTACGCCCCGTAGAGAACCAACATGAACTCTACCAGAGGGGGTTTTAGAGTCATTAACGACCTGCATTCCCTCTCTATCTGTAGCAATCTTTTCCGCCCAAAACATTAGTTATCCTCCTGGGAATTTATTCTTCTTCATATTCATCGGCATCGTCCTGATCATCTTCGTCTATTTCTTCATATTCTTCTTCCATTTCCACATCTTCAATCAGATCGCCCGAACCACTCTCAACTTCAAGCGGTGTGATTTTTACTACTGCCTCAACTCTCGCCTGCTCCACTCTAATACGAGCAATGCGATCATCAATGATTTCGTCTTCGTCTTCAGAGATGCGATCGTAGGAAAGATCGGGTGCGAATGGAGGCGTAATCTCTTCATCCTCAATCAATTCAATTGCATTAGTATCATAGGCATTAAATCCAGTTCCAGCAGGAATTAAACGACCAATGATCACATTCTCCTTTAAGCCCCTCAGCCAATCAGATTTACCCTCGATCGCTGCTTCAGTTAGGACTCTGGTGGTTTCTTGGAAACTAGCAGCAGAAATAAAGCTATCCGTATTCAAGCTGGCTTTGGTAATTCCCATCAAAATTGGCGTGTACTCGGCGGGAACTCCACGGGTGATCGCCATTGCCAAATTAATGTCATCTACTTGGTTTAGATCTACCAATTCACCAGGTAAACGAGTAGTTTCGCCACCGTCCTCAATCCGAACTTTGGAGGTCATTTGCTTTACTACTACCTCAATGTGTTTGTCGGAAATATCCACACCTTGAGACTGATAAACTCGCAGAACTTCTTCCACTAGAAACTCTTGGGCTTTTTGCAAACTGCGTAACGCTGCTTCTTTATTTACTAAAGAATCCAACACCCGCGATAGATTAATTAAGCTAGGCTCATCTGCTAGGAATAGTTGAATCTTAATAAATTGCTCTACAATTTTCTCCTCAGAGTCTAAATCTGCCACAAACTGACGGAATTTAACCAGTGCCTCGTCTTCAATTACCGCTCCCAAAATATCTTTAAAATCTACCATTGCTGATTCTTTAACATTGTCATCTTGTTTGAATAAGCCAAAGAAAATCTCAAGAATCTCGTGGGGATCGCGTGGCCCATCCGTGAGCGGTTCGCCTGGTTCTACTTCTTGACCATCGTAAACCAAGAGACTTTGGCCTGGATTTACCTCGTACACCGACACATTGCCGTCTGCTTCAATAATATTCAATTCAGGTACATCATCATCATTTCGCTTCACTTGGACTATGCCTTTGCGCTGACTGAGTACACATTTCTCCTTTGGCTTACGGGCTTCTAGTAGTTCCTCAATGCGTGGTAGTCCCTGAATAATATCGCCAGCTTTCGCCCGCTCAAATACCAGTAGTGCCAAACTATCACCACGCTGAACTAAGTCGGCATTCTCGATTTGTAAGACTGCACCTGGAGAAACCAGATAGGGACGACCTATGCGTAGCTCTACGTCTTCTTCGTTGACAGCGACAATCTGACCAGATTCTGGCGCAACTACATTTTTGCTAATAGGATCGCCAGAACGTACCAAATCTCCGATGGAAACCTCTGGATGAGCACAGGCAACAGTAAGGCGATTGGCATCAGTGACCAAAAGTACTCGCCGAACCGATTCTCCCGACTCATTAATTCCGTGAACTTCTCCCGCTTGTTTGCAGAGAATTTCAGTTCTTGCTACCACTGAGCCTGGGTCAATTTGATCTCCGTCACTTACTAAAATACGGGTGATCACGTTGCCATGTCCTGGTTCCGCTACATCTTGACGAATTACTAGGGACTCTAAAATCACCATTTGTAATCTCAGTAAGTTAGGATTCTCCTCATCGGGTAAAAACTCAATATCTGCTGCCAAATGAGGCGCATCAGAATCGATTTCTAAAACTAATTGAGTGCGAAGCAACTCTAACCCATCAATAGATTTAACTCGTTCCCCATCTTTGTAAGGAATACGTTGGACGGCGCGTAGGCGAATTGCTCTACCCGATTGGTTTGCCGATTCCTGGCTTGGAACCATTGGACTGTCTGGAATATGAAATTCTTCTACAGGACGGAGCAATAAAGCGGGACCTTCGGGGGTATCTACATATTCGACATAGCGCAATTCATCGTAGACAATTCCAGACATTACCTCTACCCCAGGATGGGCAAAAGAGTCATGCTTCTGCATCGCAGTTTGCGGATCGTCAACCAGATGGATAAAGCCAGGTTTGATCACAATTTCGCGCAAAATATCATTTTTTTGCGTGACTTCCACTACACCTGCACTTTGACAGAAGATGTCTTTAACTACCTCTGTGCCTGATTCGATATATTGCCCATCTTCTACCATCAGCAGCGAAATGTCTTTATTAACTTCATGGGACTCTTCTGGAATCCAAAGAACTGTGCCGCCACAGAGAATCTCATAGCCCTGCTTAGCCTTGCTTCGCTTAGTCACTTCCAAATCGCCAGAGTACTTGATAATACCGCCACTCTTAGTATGGAAAGTAGAATCAATTAGTTCAGCTACTACTTGAGAATTGATCACCTTACTGCCAGGCGTAGCCTTCAGCGAAAATCTTTGTCCCTGTTTAGTTTCCAGAATGTAATGTTCTCTACCCTGGGAAGTCTCTGCGACAATTAAAGCCTGATCAAGTACAACCGAAGCAGTGATAATATCCACTTCGCGATTTTGGCGGTGATCTTCAGGATTGATCCGCACAATCCCACCATGTTCAGTAATTAATCTAGTTACTGCCAGGATACTATCCACTTCTACATATTGATCATTGCGAACAACTGGTTCTGCTCCTGGAGGTAAGTTATAAACTTCCCCGCCTAAAATCCAAATCCGACCGTTACGAGTTGCCACATAGCTAGTGTTGCCCTGACGATCTTTTTTCTCCTCAGGCGTAAGGTCATCAAAATATACTTCTCCAGCTAAGCCCGTATTTAGATTTTTAGTTGCCTTCTCTGTGGTTTTTCGCGCATTACGCCCACCTGCTGCCACCTCAGCCAATAATTGATTTTTGGCTACCTTCTCTCCATCTTTAACTAGTAAAGTTGAACCCTGAGCCACTGAAAAAGTCTCTTTTGCCCCATTCCCCTCTAAGTTAAACTCTCCATTTGCCCCAACTTCAAAGGCATCATCGCCATGGTTAGTACGAATTGGGCGCAAGTTCAGGCTTTTTGCTTTTATTATTTTTATTACGCCAGCAAAGGGAGCACGTTGTTGTTGGGCTACTTCGCCGGTAAAAGCTCCACCAGTGTGGAAGGTACGCATAGTAAGTTGGGTACCAGGTTCGCCAATTGACTGTGCGGCAATAATCCCTACCGCTTCACCAATGTCTACAGTTTTGCCATGAGCAAGGCTCCACCCATAGCAAGCCTGACACACTGACCGATTGGATTCACAAGTAAGTGCCGATCGCACTAGAACTCTTTCTACCCCAGAGTCAGGTACTCTTTTCGCCAACTCATCTGAGAATGCCTGATTGCGAGCAACTAGAATTTCTCCCGTTTGAGGGTGAATTACATCTTCAGCAGCTACCCGCCCAAATAAGCGATCGCTAAGTTTAATTGAAGTGCGATCGCCATCTTTCATCGCCTGCATAATAATTCCACGGGTAGTGCCGCAGTCGGACTCGCGAATAATTACGTCTTGAGAAACATCTACTAATCGGCGGGTGAGGTAGCCTGAATCGGCAGTTCTGAGTGCAGTATCTACCAGACCTTTACGGGCACCATAGGAGGAAATAATGTATTCAGTAACCGTCAATCCCTCACGGAAGTTAGTTTTAATCGGTAGGTCAATTAGTTCACCCTGAGGATTTGACATCAAACCACGCATACCCACCAGCTGACGTACTTGCTGAATACTTCCCCTTGCACCAGAGGTGGACATCATATATACCGAATTTAAGGGATTATTCTTCTTAAAGTTGGTTACTACTTGGTTCTTGAGATTCTCATTGGTCAACATCCAGGTGTCAATTACCTTCTGAAATCGTTCAACTTCAGTGATGTCGCCTTTAATGTAGCGCGCTTCAGCTACTTCCAACTCTTCCTCTGCTTCTGCCAGTAACTGCTTCTTTTCGGGTGGAATTTGCAGATCCTCAACACTGATCGAAATACCAGCTTGGGTCGCATAGCGAAAGCCTAAACCCTTGAGTTGGTCAGCCATGTGGGCTGCACGGGAGGTTCCATAGTTGGTAAATGCCCAAGCGATTCGCGCTTTTAATTCCTTTTTGTCTACCGTGCGATTAATAAATTTAGGTTCGGGGGGTTGGGGTTTCTTGGATTCAGAGTCTGCCATGATGATTATGATCCCGCTAAGTTTGAAAGATTATAGGTAGATAGATTTAAGTAAACCGAGAATAATTAGCCCCACAGTTGGTCTTAGGGCATTTTGCACCTTGAAGTTTTAACTCTACTTGGTCAAATCTGCATCAGATCTGCTTAAGTAATTAGAAAGAAAGAATCAGAGGCTCTGACCTCTAGCTAGTTCTGACCTCTAGCCAGCTAAGGCATTAAAAACGGTGTGGTTATAAATTACCTTTCCAGCCGTAGTGCTAATGTATGCCAAAACTAATGTGCCTGAGTGATCAAATCGCTGGATCCTAATTGGTTTGAGACTACGTGCACCGAGACAAATCTTGGTTATGCCAGGTAGAAGCTCATTTGCTTCTTTATCAGGTATGTCTAAAGAATCCTGATCAGGGTAGGCTAAGCGCAGAATTACTTCTACAGCTTCTCCATTTTGTTGAACTTGCACAACTTGTCCTGATTGTTCAGCGATCACGCCCAGAGTAATCTCTTGACCACTAATCACCATATCGCCAATACCGACTTTTAGGGATTCAATCGCCTCAGTTGGGATAGCGATCGCTAACTGTTCATCAGTCAATCTGAACACTTGTCCTTCAGCTTCATCAAACTCTACCTCACCATTAAAACGTAACCAAATCGGCGAATGCAAATCCACCTGTTGCTGCTCATAGGCAACAATTACATCTTCAAAGTTGGCAAAAAAGCGATTATTTGGCTTCTTCTGTTTTTCAGGATTATCTACTGTGAGGTAGTAGCAACCCAAAACCATATCTTGGCTGGGTGCAACAATTGGACGACCAGTAGCAGGAGACAAAACATTATTAGACGCAAGCATCAACAACCTGGCTTCCGCTTGAGCCTCCAAGGATAAGGGGACGTGGACTGCCATTTGATCACCATCGAAGTCAGCGTTAAAAGCCGGACAGACTAGAGGGTGCAATTGAATAGCCCGACCATTTACCAGGATTGGTTCAAATGCTTGAATCCCCAAGCGGTGCAGTGTGGGCGCACGGTTCAACATGACTGGATGTTCACGAATTACTGATTCCAGCACATCCCAAACTGCTGGGTCATTACGCTGAATCATCTTTTTGGCTGCCTTAATGTTATTCACCAAGCTGGATTTGATCAGTCGATGAATTACAAAGGGTTGGAAAAGCTCGATCGCCATTTCCCTAGGCAATCCACACTGATGGATCTTCAAATTTGGTCCAACCACAATTACCGAACGACCAGAGTAGTCAACTCGTTTACCTAAGAGGTTTTGACG
>JBBRVV010000107.1:0-6527 GCA_038246525.1 Pseudanabaenales cyanobacterium | reverse complement strand
GCGATCGCCCAAGCAGAATCTGAAAAAGTATCTAAAAAAATGAGCTTTGAGGAATTTCTAAAATTTGATGATGGTACAGAGAATTCCGACTACGAGTTAGAAAATGGAGAATTGATCCTAATGCCATTTGAAAGTGAGATCAACCGTCGAATCACGTCTTTTTTATTTATTTACTTTGCTCAACTGGGAATTCCTTCCTATCGGTTAAGTATGAAGACAGAAATTGCGGTGCATAGTAGATTGGTGGGAGTGCGTGCGCCTGATTTGGTAGTCTCTTCAGAGGAATTAGCCGTAGCAATGGAAGGAGCAACGCGATCGCTGATCTTGATGGATATGCCGCCGCCTTTACTAGTGGTTGAAGTAGTAAATCCTAGCCAAGAGAGCCGAGATTATCGCTACAAGCGTTCAGAATATGCCGCAAGGGGAATTATGGAATACTGGATAGTGGATGCGATCGCTCAAAAAGTTACTGTATTCGCATGGGTAGAAGGATTTTATAATGAGCAGGTTTTTGTGGGAAGCGAGATAGTTATTTCACCCTTATTGGGCGATTTGGAGCTTAAGGCAACACAGGTATTACATGGCTAGTCATCATACAAGATCAGCTTTTCACACTTAAAGCGCATAGACTCGTCCTTCAAATAGAAGTCGAGTAATTCCCTTGGCGGCTAACTTCTCATGGGTAATGTAAATTAAGTTGCCAGAAAACTTGATAATTCGCTGACTCTGGCGAGAAAAACGTTTTGCTACCCGATGATTACTAAAGATTAGCAGAGTAGCACTACTTTCTTCGGCTGGGGGGATTTTGCCAATCTCACTAAAATCCTTAAGTGGACGAGTAATCATTTCCGAAGACTTATCCACTACCATGTAGCAGGTAGAAGGAAGATCTGCATTTTCTAATGGGTAAATTTTTACTTCTGCGCCTTCATTGTGAAGTTCAGAGAAATCTTCAATCTCCTCGCCTTCTTCTCCTTCTTCTAGCTCATCTTCAATCTCATCGTCTAAACTTTCAAACTCATCATCAGAATACTCCTTAGAAACTTCGTAGGAAACATCATCAATAATGGCTTCTTCTTCACTAAATTTCTCTCTTGGTGCTGCGATCGCTGGCTTTATTACTTTTTTGGGCAGAACTTTAGCTGAATCTTTAACTGTAATTGGCGCTAAAATTGGCAAATTCTCAGGTACAACTTGACTAGGTTGATCGTCTTGAGTAAGTTCATTTGATTCAAAAGCAAAGAAGACCTGATCTTGCCTAGGACTTGGGCTTGAGGCTAGGAAAGGTGCCATTAAGTCCAGTTGATTAAGTTCAGGCTCCTTGGTAGTTCTTTCCTTCTTCTCTATCTTCGGCTCCTTTAATTTCTTCACAGACTTAGAAATTTTTTGCGAAACTTTTAGAGAATTACTGAAATCTGCCGATTGATCTTGATCATCTTGTTCAAAATCCAGATCTTCTGCCAAGTTCTCCGCTAAATTCACGCTTAAATTCCCAGAGAATAGATCAGACTTAGATTTTTTTGATTTCTGACTAGATGATA
This sequence comes from Pseudanabaenales cyanobacterium, assembly GCA_038246525.1. Taxonomy (GTDB): domain Bacteria; phylum Cyanobacteriota; class Cyanobacteriia; order Pseudanabaenales; family Pseudanabaenaceae; genus JANRLH01. The sequence goes on along the minus strand of JBBRVV010000107.1, from coordinate 4,986 downwards.
TCTGACCAGATGATTTCTGATTGGATGGCTGGGGCGATCGCTTATTTTTGGACTGTTTCTGCTTCACAGATTTTTGATAGTCTTCGGTGGACATTGATCCCTGCAACAATCGCAATACCGTACTAGAACTTACCCCAAACTGGCTTGCTAACTCAGTGGTAGAAGCATCAGTCTCGCAATAGAGATTAAGAATTTGCTGCTTAAGCTCAGAAGTCAGTTTTGTGGCTGGCATGGAGAATGGGTCAGAGATTGCACTCCATCTTAACCTGAGTTAGGCTCAATGCCCAGATTTGTGACCAGATTAAGGCAATGTATAGCGATCGCTAAGATTTCTAAAGATTCTAAAATAAGCTAAGATAACGGATTACCGCATGTTTAATTAAGTTTAGGAATCATGGCTCTACCTATAGTCGCTATTGTCGGTCGCCCCAATGTGGGTAAATCTACCCTCGTCAACCGCATAGCAGGGGAGCAGTATTCAATTGTCTATGATAAGCCAGGCTTGACTCGCGATCGGATATATCGCAAGGCTTTTTGGAATGAATATGATTTCACAATTGTCGATACGGGCGGTATTGTATTTGAAGATGATACTGAGTTTTTGCCCCTAATTCGGCAACAGGCATTCATGGCGATCGACCAGTGTTGTGCGGCGATCTTTGTGGTAGATGGGCTAGAAGGTCCTACAGCTGCCGACTTTCAAATTGCTCAGTGGTTGCGGTTGCAGTCAAAGCCTGTGGTTTTGGCAGTAAATAAGTGTGAATCGGCAAATACTGGTTTGTCTCTGGCGGCAGATTTTTGGCAATTGGGACTTGGTGAACCGATCGCTTTGTCAGGTATTCATGGCAATGGCACAGGCGAATTACTGGATGCAGTGGTGTATCACTTCCCGCCTGCTGATCAAATCACGCCCGAAGAAGATGAGATTAAAGTAGCGATTATCGGTCGCCCAAATGTAGGCAAATCTAGCTTATTGAATAGCTTTTTAGGTGAAGAACGCTCGATCGTCAGCCCGATTTCTGGTACGACTAGGGACGCGATCGATATGGTGATTTCTCAAAATGGTACTTGCTACCGCCTAATTGATACGGCTGGGATAAGGCGCAAAAAAAATGTGGAATTTGGTCCAGAATTTTTGGGAATTAATCGCGCATTTAAGGCAATCAACCGCTCAGATGTGGTTTTGCTAGTAATTGATGCCCTAGATGGTGTAACCGAACAGGATCAAAAACTAGCAGGCAGAATTGATGAGGAGGGTAGAGGCTGTGTGATCGTCGTGAATAAGTGGGATGCCGTAGAAAAGGATTCCTACACTATTTATGACTATACCCAAGATGCCCGCAGTCGCTTAATGCACATCAGCTACGCACCCATGGTATTTGTCAGTGCCCTCTCTGGTCAGCGTGTTCCCAAAATTTTAGAATATGTAGATACGGTTGCTGAACAACATCGTCGGCGCATCCCTACGGCGGTATTAAACGAAGCCCTAAATGAGGCGGTTACTTGGCACTCAGCGCCTGTCACCCGTCAGGGCAAACAGGGCAGGATTTATTATGCTACCCAAGTTTCTAGCGCCCCACCTACAATTATTTTATTTGTAAATGATCCCACTCGCTTTAACGACAACTATCGCCGCTATATCGAGAAGCAGTTTCGTAAGTCCTTGGGGTTTGAAGGCAGTCCTTTGCGGCTGATTTGGCGTGGCAAAAAAGAGAGAGAAGCCGAAAGAGCGAGTCTCAATCATGCTGTGAAAATGTAAGGCTAAAAATTTCCGCCCAGGGAGAAGTAGAAGCCCGAATCTTGGAGATTATTGGTAGCATTATTTACTTTATTCAGGGGAACACCATAATCTAAGCGCAGGTTGAGTTGGCGGGTAGGTTGCCACAGCAGTCCCATGCCCAGACCGAAGAGAGTTTGATTGTTGCTATTGTCGCCGCGACTATTCCAAACTGTGCCAGCATCCACAAAAGGTAGAAGTTTAAAAATACTATTGCCACTATCATCGCGACTAATTGGCAGTTGAAACTCGATTGATGCCTGTACCCCACTATCACCTGTAGATTGATTTTGGCGATAGCCACGCACTGAGAATGGTCCACCGACACTATAACGATTGATTGGCAAAAGATTGTCACCAGTCAATTGTGCGCCTAGTCTAAATAGAATTAGAGTATCGCGATCTTCGCCTAGACGCTGTACCCGCAACACTTGCCCCGCCCAGTAAAAGAATCTGCCATCGGGAAAACTATTTTGACGAATAGTGCTGCCCAGAATGTTTAAGCCAAGATTAAAAGTGGAGCGTAATGACCAAGCGCCTAGTTGGTCGCGGCTGAGATAGTCCTGTCCGAATCGGAGTACAGTAGCCTGCGATCGCCCATCATCAAATTCACCACTTTGGAAGTTGAAGGATCTGCCATCTAAGGAGGAACTGCTTTGTTCGATCGCTGTGGCTATGCTTAAGCCAAATTCTTCACTGGGTTTGCGAATTATGGGCTGGCGGAAAGAAAGTTCGTAGGTTTGGGCATCGGTGCGAATATTTAAAGTATCGAAGGGAGCTTCGGCAATCGTATTTTGCCCCAGAGAAAAATTGAAATCTAAGGCTCCACCACTGGCAGTAACTGGAAATTGATAACCACCATTAAAGCTATCAGAGTTGCTGGCACGGGTATAACCAAAGGCAAGGCGATCGCCGATCCCAAATAAATTCAGTTCTTGTAAGTTGATCCCAGCCCGATAAATCCCAGTTGAAGAGTTGCCATAGTTATCTACCGAACCGCCCACACTAAAAGATTTTGCCTCGGTGACTGTGACCTGTAAAATACTCTGCCCTGCCCCACTTCCTGCTGTCAGCGTAGCCCGAATTTCGGCGATTAAAGGATTGGTGCGCAGTAGTTGGAGTTCGTCCTCAATTTTGCCAAAGTTAAGCGGCTTGGTCACGCCCAGAGCTAAGCGATCGCGGATGTAGTTATCAGCTAGTCTGCCCTGCACATCACCTGTACGTTTAATTTCAATTTTTTCTAATTGTCCTTCAAGGATCTCGATAGTTACAATTCCCTGATTTAGCTGGGGCTGATCAACAGGCAGAATGGCGCGGGAAGTGATGTAATTATTGTCTAAATAAAGTTGGCTGATTTGGTCGGCGGCTTCCCGCAAGCGATCTAGGCTAACTGACTGATTAACTAAAGATTGGGTAATTTTAGTAAAATCGCTATCCTTGAATACGGTGCTACCTTTGACGATAATTTGCTTAACCGCGATCGCTGGTGCGGAGATCGGATCGGCTTGGCTTGGCAATTGGTTAGGTAAGTTTTTAGGAGGCTGATCAGGATTTGGGCGCAAGTTCTGACCATAGCTAGGGCTAAGAAATAGCAGAAAGTTCAAGCTTAGAGTGACAAAGCCAAAGTATTTTATAAAAAGCCTGGATCTAGTCAAATTAACTTTGATTTCAGCCTGGCATTTAGGCAATTTGCTTGAAATAGTTCTAAATCTCACACCTTTAGCTCCATAGCGGGAGAACGTCAAGGTCATCATAGGGTATTTAGCTTCCACTGGCGCAAGGTTTCTTGGCAAGTTGGGCTACAGGAAGTTACCAGAATTAGGTAGGATAGGAATTATGCTGCAAGTCGCCCTAATTTACCCGCAAATTCCGCCAAATACTGGCAATATCGCCCGTACCTGTGCGGCCACTCAGACTCCTTTACATCTAGTAGAGCCTCTAGGGTTTGAACTAAGCGATCGCTATCTCAAAAGAGCAGGTTTAGACTATTGGGAATTTGTAAGACTAATTGTGCATCAAGATTTAGCGGCGTTGCGAGTTGCCTCCTTGGACAAACGCTGGGTATGTTTTGATACCACTGGGGCAGAAAATTTTTTAGATTTTAAATTCCAAGCTGGCGACTTACTACTTTTTGGCAGCGAGCCTGAAGGTCTACCCCCAGATTTGATTGCTACGCATCCTACTGTTTACATACCTATGCCAGAAACCAGAGTCCGCAGTCTTAATCTGTCCGTCAGTGTGGCGATCGGCTTATTTGAGGCAAGACGGCAATTAGGGCTTTAGTCTACTTCCGTATTCAATTTTTCCTAGTATGTCATTTTGATCAATTAAAACCAAAACATTAAAGTTAAATCCATGAGTTCATCACCAGTAGCTAAGCGATCGCAAGAACTACGCAAATTACTGAGCCAAGCTGGTTATGCCTACTATGTGCTAGATCAGCCAATTTTAGAAGATAGCGTTTACGATGCTCTCTACCGTGAGTTAGTGGAATTAGAAGCAAAAAATCCCGAATTAATTACACCCGATAGTCCCAGCCAAAGAGTAGGAGAGAAACCTGCCAGTCAGATTGATTCTGTAAAACATCGGATTTCGCTTTATAGTTTAGAAAATGCCTTCTCCTTTAGCGAAATGGAAACTTGGCAAGAGCGATCGCGCAAACTTTTAGATTTACCGACTGAGAAGAAAATTTCTTACCTAAGCGAATTAAAAATAGATGGTTCTGCCCTAGCACTTACTTATGAGTCAGGCTTACTCACTAGAGCGGCAACTAGAGGAGATGGGACCACAGGCGAAGAGATTACCGCCAATGTGCGCACAATTAGGTCTATTCCTTTACGCTTAAATTTAGAGAATCCACCCGAATGGATCGAAATTCGCGGCGAAGCCTTTTTGCCCCTGAATGTTTTTGAACAAATTAATCAAGAGCGATCGCTAACGGGTGAATCTCTTTTCGCTAATCCTCGCAATGCGGTGGCAGGAACTCTGCGTCAATTGGATGCCAAGAAAGTGAGTGAACGGCGGTTAGATTTTTTTGCCTACACCATCCATCTGCCTGAAAATCAATTCTCTTCCCATGATCAATGTTTAGAGTTTTTAGCGGAAATTGGCTTTCGGGTAAATCCCAATCGGCAACTTTGCGCATCCTTGGCAGAAGTAGAGGAATACTATCAACATTGGCAAACTGCTCGTAAAAAATTACCTTACCT
>JBBRVV010000106.1:0-6620 GCA_038246525.1 Pseudanabaenales cyanobacterium | reverse complement strand
CAATTAATGCATCCAATTCCTGTAGATTCATTCCTTCCTGTTTGGCAGTTTTGGGATAAGAAATTCTCAAATTTTGGCATAGACTCGGCAAAATTGTTTCAAGATAGCTAGTTAAGAAGCGATTAGATTCTTTGATCCCAAATTCACCATTGAGTAAATGCGAAAAAGCTCGATAGGCAGAATGTCCTCTACCTGCCAGCAACATCAAGTAACCAGCCTCATACAGAATCTCACTGACACGACTTGGCTGCGCAGTTTGAATCTCAGTGGCTAATTCGGCGAAGAGTTGAGCGCAATCTAGAGGAATTTGCATGGTTACTACCTATAATTTTGACCAAATTTTAACCCTTTTCTTATATATTCAGGCAGAGAATTTAATTTATACCAAAGCTGCCTTAGAGAAGGGTATTTTACAAAAATAGAATATGATATGAGAATATGCGAAAAAGATATTCCGAACCCAAGCCCGTAGATACGTTATTAGATAAATCTCCTCGGCAGATGATCGCGCGATCGCTTGCGGTATTTCGCTATAGTGGCAGAGCAATTCAGCTAGTTTGGACAACCTCTAAAAGCTTAACCCTAGCCTTAGCAGTTTCTACTTTAATTGCGGGACTATTACCAGGTGCAGTCGCCTACTTCGGCAAATTGATTGTGGATGGCGTAATTTTGGCATCTCGTTCTGGGATTGAAAGCGATCGCACTCTCACATTAGGGTATGTTTTGCTTGAAGCTTTAGCGGTAATTACGATTGCAGCTACCCAACGCGGTACTAATGTCTGTCAGAATTTATTGCGAATGCTTTTGGGTCATAAAATTAACACTTTGATCTTAGAGAAGTCACTCACAGTTGATTTGGCGCACTTTGAGGATTCTGAATTCTATGACAAAATGCAGCGGGCTAGAAACGAAGCTTCAGTGCGTCCGCTTTCCTTGGTGATGCGCACCTTTGGCTTAACTCAGTCGGCTCTGACCCTATTTATTTATAGTGCCTTACTCTTAAAATTCTCCGTGGGTGCAGTAGCGGTTCTGATCCTAGCGGCAATTCCTTCTTTTATTGCCGAAACACGTTTCTCAGAGCAAGCTTTTCGTCTATTTAATTGGCGATCGCCTGAAGCCAGAAAACAGAACTACTTAGAAATTCTGATTGCGCGTGAAGATTTTGCTAAAGAAGTGCAACTGTATCAGTTGGGGAGAATGCTGCTAGAGCGGTATCGTGGAATTTTTAATTTACTCTATGATAGCGATCGCGATTTGACGATTAAACGCGGTATTTGGGGATACCTTTTGGGTTTGATTAGCTCTGTAACTTTCTACGGTGCCTATGGTTGGATTGTAATCGAAGCGATCGCAGGGAAAATTACCCTGGGAGACATGACCATGTATCTAATTGTATTTCGCCAAGGTCAATCAACTTTTGCGGCTACTTTGGCTTCCATTGGCGGCATTTATGAAGACAATCTCTACCTCTCAAATTTGTATGATTTCTTAGAGCAAGACATTCCCCAAGCCCAAGGCACAGCTATCCAGGGCACAATTCCCGATGATGGCATTCAGTTTCTCAATGTTTCTTTTACCTATCCTGATAGTTTGCAACCAGTATTAAAAGGAATTTCGCTGCAAATCAAACCTGGTCAAAAATTAGCGATCGTGGGCGAGAATGGTTCAGGCAAAACCACCTTAATTAAATTGCTCACCCGCCTTTACACGCCCACTTCGGGCAAGATTCTGCTAGATGGATTGGATCTGAATGAATGGGATATCGATACTTTGCGACAACGTATTGGCGTGATTTTTCAAGACTTTGTACGCTATCAGTTCACAGTGGGAGAGAATGTCGGAGTTGGCGATGTTGATCGCTTAATGGATCAAGTGAAATGGGAAGATGCTACAGAAAAGGGAAAGGCAAAATCCTTTATTCAAGACTTGCCAACTGGCTTCAATACCCAACTGGGCAGATGGTTTAAGGATGGTCAAGAGCTTTCTGGCGGGCAATGGCAAAAGATTGCACTTTCTAGGGCATTTATGCGATCGCAGGCAGATATTTTAGTTTTAGATGAGCCTACATCGGCAATGGATGCAGAAGCGGAAGCGAGTATTTTTGAGCAATTTCGGAATACCACCGAAGCGCAAATGGTAATTTTAATTTCCCATCGTTTCTCAACCGTGCGCATGGCAGATCAGATCTTGGTATTAGCGAATGGAGAAATTACAGAACAGGGCAGCCATCAACAGCTTTTGCAAGCGAATGGAAGGTATGCCCATCTTTTCTCGCTCCAAGCTGCGGGCTACGTCTAAGATCCCTAAACATTAAAACTTTTGAATGCGGATGAAGAGACTCGAACTCTTACATCAAAGATACTAGAACCTAAATCTAGCGCGTCTACCAATTCCGCCACATCCGCTTTATGATTGACATCGTATACTAGCACAAATTCCTTTTGGAAAGCTAGAACAATTAGACAAAAAAATCATTTAACTCAATTCAGCTCAGCTTAACCAAAGCTTAATCCAAAAGTGAAATACAAACCTTAGGATTTGGGTAGAATTTGAGAGCTATTACTTAAAATCGAGCTTAAGTGAAACTAGTTTTTTGAAAATCCCTAAGTAATCAATTTTTATTATATGGACGCTACGCTCCGAAAAGCTCATTTTTTCCGCCGTGCTAGTTTTGGTGCCACCTCAGCTGAACTCTATAGCAATTCCAGCCCCAGTGATTACCTGAGTAGCTGGATTAATGCGCCAATTTCGGTTAATGTACCCTACCTGGGGGCAATTGGTGATGGTAGCGATCGCGGCAAACAGATTACCCAGCTTCATAACTGGCTGCTGAATCAGATGATTACGGCTCCTAATCCTTTGCATGAGCGGATGGTGAATTTCTGGCGTGATCATTTTACGGTTTCGATACGGAATGGAATGCCTCCTCAAGCAATTACCGATTATGAGACTAGACTACGGGGATTTGCCCTCGGAGATTTTAGGGATCTACTCTACAGTGTTGCCACCAGCCCTGCCATGCTGCGCTATCTAAATAACGAGCAAAATAGAGTTGGCAATATCAACGAAAACTTCAGTCGTGAAGTGATGGAGCTTTTCACTTTGGGAGTTGGCAACTATACCGAAAGAGATGTGCAAGAGGGGGCAAGGGCGCTCACAGGTTGGATCGTGAAAACCGATAAAGAAGCTGGCGTAGTCACGGCTGAGTTTCAAACTAGTCGGTCTGATAGTAAATCCAAGACTTATTTAGGCGTTACTGGCAATCTTAAAACTGAAGATTTGGTGGATATCTTGGCAAATCATCCTGCCACAGCTAAGTTCTTAGCAACCAAGCTCTGGAGCACTTTTGTTTACCCAAATCCAGAGCCAGGCATTGTCAACTATCTTGCAGATACTTTTACTAAAAACAATCGCAGTATCGGCGCAATGGTAAATCTAATGTTCTCGATCAAGCAGTTTTACAGCGATCGCGCTTACCGTACCAGGATCAAGAATCCAATTAATTTTATGGTGGGGGCTCTACGTCAGCTAGAGATTAAAGCCAGCTACGAAAAGGTAATCCAAACCTTGCGTTCGATGGGACAAGTTCCCTATGATGCTCCGACAGTAAAGGGTTGGGCTGAAGGGGAAGGTTGGTTAAATGCTCCCTCGCTACTTACTCGTCTGAATGCAGCAAGACAACTTACTCAAGACTATGGTGCGGGTGATGCCAATGGCTTCAACTACAATCCGCGATTTTCGGCAGATCAGCTTTTCTCTTTGCTTTTAGATAATCAAGCCGATCAAAACGTTCGCAATACTGCCAATGGGCTTTCTACTCGAGATACTGCTGCATTAGTGTTATCTGCGCCTACCTATCAACTTTATTAGCTTTTTAGCTTAACTTAACTACAAAAAATATTCTCGAAAATTAATTGCAGAAACTATGAAAAGGCGCGAATTTTTAACTACTACAGTCCTAACTGCTGCCAGCGCGATCGCTACCCAAGCTTACCCTTCCTTTGGCGCAAGTAGTAACCGTGGCACTCTGTTAGTCGTGGAATTATCAGGTGGCAATGACGGCTTAAATACTTTCATCCCCTACACCGATCCCAATTATTTAAAACTACGTCCTACTTTGGGCATCCAAAATGGTATTCCTGTAAGTTCCACGGTGGCTCTCAACCCTGCAATGGGCGATCTAAAAACCTTGCTAGATGCTGGCAGGTTAGCGGTGATCCAAAACGTCTCCTATCCCAACCCTAGTCTTTCTCATTTTCGGGCTAAGGATATTTGGCAGAGCGCTGTCACTCCAGGCTATGACTATTCTGGCTGGCTAGGGCGATTTTTAGCGGCGGAAAGAGCTAAAAAAGTGGATGCAGTTTTCTTGGGTGATGAATATCCTTTAGCGCTCTTGGGCAGAGGTAGTGAGCGGTTTCTCCAATACTCCTCTAATCTCTTGGTCAATTCCTCTGGCAATTTAGGTAAATCGATGCTGGCACTCTATGATTTGCCTCAGCCTACGCCTTTAGCGGAAAAAGTGAGAAAGGGAGTATTAGACAATAAGAGTGCAGTGGAGAAATTGGCAGCAGACTTGAGCAAGCGAGTAGCTAGTAATGATTATCCCCAAACGGCGATCGGCAATCAATTCGCGCTGATGGCAAAGGTTTTAGAATCTCGTCCTCGCGTGGCGTATCTCACCGTCGGTGGCTTTGATACCCATGTGGATCAATTAAATAAACAGGGTGATCTGCTAGGACAGCTGAGTAAAAGCTTGGTGGCTTTGGATCGAGACCTAAACTCTAAAGGTTTGTCCCAAAATGTCTTGACCTTGGTGCAAAGCGAATTTGGTCGCCGTCCTGCCCAAAATGGCTCTGGTGGAACCGATCATGGTACTGCTGCACCGATAATGGCGATCGGTTCTGTACGGGGTGGGTTTTATGGTGGGAATCCAGCTTTAGATAGCTTGGTTGATAATAATTTGCCGATGCAGGTAGATTTTCGACGAATCTATGCTGAGATTTTGCAACTGTGGGAAGGGGTTGATCCGCGTACGGTTTTGAATCAAGACTTTTCAACTGTGGGATTCTTGGCTTGAGTTTTAAGTTAAGTCTTCTTTGTGCTAAGTATTAGATAGCGCTTTCACTAACTTTTACGAAGAATTACGCTAGAAATAATCAAGGGAAATATCAAGAAAAAAGATAGCTTTTAGCTAACTTATGATAGTTGACTGACTTTCTCAGACAAATAGCGATGATCACTGGCAAATGCAGTCATGGCTTGGGTTTTCGCAATTATATATCTGCTAGAAACCGCATTTTAGATTTCCATAATTGAGTTGAAAAGCTTCAGCTAAACCCTTAATATGCATCCGACTAGACGGATAGAATCTGAGTTCAATCTGTGGATTGTGGTTAAAATGGATAACAAGTTGGGAATCAGGGGCTGAAATTGCTATGTCTATTAATACTGGAAGAAAAGGCTACATTTATCGCTATACCCATACCTACTTAGCCAAGCTCAATTTAGGCAACCTTAATAGCTTCAGCAAGCTCGGCAGTGGAGTTGTAATTGCTGCCACCCTATTTATGGGAGCCTGTACTACCGATGGCAAAATCACCATAGATTGCACTGTCCAAAATCCCAAAACTGGAGTTAATGAAACTGTAAAAGTTGAGACTACCGCTGACAAGCAAGGAACTGCTTGCGATGATGCTCGCGCCCAAGTTAAGGCTGCTCAGGCTTTACCTATCACATCCACAGATCCCACTACCCCAACAATAACTGTCCCTACAAGCACTGGCAAAACCACCAGTGCCTATGGTTCGGGTAAGAAAGACGAGATGTTTAAGTCTGCCTTTGTACCTGGCAAAACTGAAGTAGCAGAACTAATTCCAGTAGTTGATCCACAGAAGCGTCAAGAAGAATTGAATACTCGCCTAGATAGTACTGGTAATGTGCGCGATCCATTCGAAGCAATTCCTGGCACTATCAGAGTTCCTAATTTTACCGAACCGAAAGCGCGCCCTTTACGCGAAATCAGAAAGACTCCCCCTACAGCCATAAGAGTAACCCCACCGATTGCTGTGGCGCAGCCAGTTAGAACTGATGAAGCTGCAGCGGTATTAGTTAGTGGTGTAATCGAAGTGAAGGGTGTGACTTATGCAATTGTTTCTGCACCTGGAGAGCCAACTACCCGTTATGTCAGCGTTGGTTCGAGACTGTCAAATAATCAAGTGTTGGTCAAGCGAATTGATAGCTCTGGCTTAGGCACTGTAGTCTTAGAGCAAAATGGCGTAGAGGTACCTCGTTCAGTGGGCAAGGCGGCAGCGGTTGCTTCAGCCCCTGTAGTAGCCCCAACTAATCTTACTGCTCCAAATTCACCTATTAACGCGCCAGGAACTAGCCAATTAGCACCCGCACCCCAAACTACGCAACCAACTACCCAGCCTGGTGTGGCAGGAACTCAGGGTCAAAGAATTGTCGCACCTGGGAATGTGCCTGTACCTGGTTTACAGATTATTAACAACACGCCCATCCAGTAATTGGGGTTGCACATCTCAAAGTAGTCTAATTTTTATCCACTTAGCAAGTCGCTTAGCTCAATCCACTGACTAACACTTAGATCTTCGGCTCGTACT
>JBBRVV010000105.1:0-6676 GCA_038246525.1 Pseudanabaenales cyanobacterium | reverse complement strand
GTCACATTTGTTGAATCAGATTATTTGATGAAAACGGCAAACCCATGTCAGTATTTTTTATAACCTATGGTTGTTATTCGCTCTCCAACAAATGTGACACACTACCAATAACTCTTCACCCCTGAATATTGAGGGGATACCAATTGCTTACCATCAGTGGTTAAATTCGATAAATATGCTTGCAATAAAGAGAAGTTTTCAATTGTCCAATCATCTGCCCGATTATCTGTCAATTTATTGGGAGTATTGGCTGGAAGAGTAGTTTGTAAAAGAATTCGCATTGTGTTTGACTAGGTTTGCTATTTTTAGGCGATCGCTTGTGACTCACCGCATCTTACCCCCTCAATAATACTTGACTATGAGTCGGTCATAATATGGAAACTGCTTTTTTATAATATCTATGTAAGTCTTAGTTAGAAATCTCCTGAATAAATTTAGGATTGCGAGCTTCTGCCTATTAGATACTGTAGATATTAAAGAGAAAATGATCTGGAGATTTAGATGGAACTTCTATCAAATACCGTGGCTCTCTCGCGGATGCAATTCGCTTTAACCGCAATTTTCCATATGCTTTGGCCCGTTCTCACCACTGGTATGGGTATCTATTTAGTGATTGTTGAAGGAATGTGGTTAAAAACCAAAAATCCCGACTATTACCACCATGCTAGGTTTTGGGCAAAACTCTATGTACTTAACTTTGGCATCGGCGTAGCCTCTGGCTTACCAATGGAATTTCAATTTGGCACGAACTGGGCACCATTTTCGGAGGCAGTGGGAGACTTCTTTGGTAGCATTTTGGGCTTCGAGGGAGCAGTCGCTTTTATGTTAGAGGCTGGTTTCTTAGGAATTATGCTCTTTGGTTGGGAGCGAGTACCGCCTGTGATTCACTACTTCGCCACGATTATGGTGGCATTTGGCGCAAATCTCTCTACGGTTTGGATTTTGGTGGCAAACTCTTGGTTGCAGAGTCCCACGGGTGGAGATTTTATCAAAGGACATTTTTATGTAACTGACTACTTCCAAGCGATTCTCAATCCTTTTGCGCTGAAAAGTGTCGCTCATATGTTTCTCGGAACTCTCGAAACTTCTCTGTTTGTAATAGGCGGCATTAGTGCTTGGTATATTTTACAAAATCGTCAAACCGCCTTCTTTTCGATTTCCTTTAAGGTTGCCTTGGCTACAGCGATCGCTGTTACTCCATTGCAAATCTATGTGGGGCATTTGAATGCCGAACAAGTATATGAATACCAGCCTACTAAACTCGCAGCGATGGAAGCCAAGTGGGAATCTTCACCTGCGGGGAAACCAGCAGATTGGAGTCTATTAGCAATTCCCAACACCAAAGCTGAACGCAACGATTGGGAAATAAAGATTCCGAATGCCCTGGGCTATATCCTGGAGTTTAAGTCAAATCTGACCAAACCTGTTCTCGGCTTAAAGGAATACAAACCCGAAGATCGTCCGAAAATGGTGGGCTTGATTTACTACTCCTTCCGCATTATGAGTGGAATTGGCTTTGCTTTAGCGGGTTTAATGTTATGGAGTTCGCTGTCTTGGCTCAGAGGAAAATTATCTGGCGAAGCGATCGCTAATCAAAAATGGTTGATGTGGGCATGGATTTTGGCTGCACCATTAGGCTACATTGCGGTGGAAAGTGGCTGGATCGTGCGCTGTGTGGGTAGACAACCTTGGGTTGTATATGGACAAATTCGTACCGCCGACGGAGTTTCTAATCTTCCTGCCAGTAATGTTTTGACTTCTCTACTATGCTTCGCAGCTATCTATTCACTTCTGTTTGTTTCTACACTCTATTTTGGTAGCCGAATTATTCGTCAAGGACCGAATTTAAGCCTGCCGATTCCAGGTGCAGAGTTGGACTTGGCTCCCGCCGAGCATATTCCCGATAGTCGTCCAGTGGAAGCAAATAATTAGGAGAAACTATGGACGCACTTCAACATTTTCTACCTCAAGTTTGGTTCATTATTTTAGGATTATTTCTTCTACTCTATGTAATTCTGGATGGCTTTGATTTAGGCGTGGGAATTCTCTCCCTCACCTCCTCTAGTGAAGAACGTCGTAGTATGTTAATGACTAGTTTGGGTAATGTGTGGGATGCGAATGAAACCTGGCTAGTATTGATGGCTGGCGCATTATTCGGCGCTTTTCCCCTAGCCTATGGCACAATTCTTACTTCTCTTTATATTCCAATTATGGGGATGATTTTTGGCTTAATCTTTCGAGCTGTAGCATTTGAATTTAGGGAACATAGCGATCGCAAGTTCTTTTGGAACTCAGCTTTTGGTGTGGGTAGTTTCCTAGCAGCATTAAATCAGGGTTATGCTTTGGGCAGTGTTTTAGAGGGAATTAGAGTGGATGAGAAAGGGCACTTCATTGGCGGTACTTGGGATTGGCTCAGTTGGCAGACTACGATTGTGGCACTAACTTTAATCCAAGGTTATGTGTTGATTGGCTCTACTTACTTGATTCTCAAAACCGAAGGTGAACTTCAGGATGCCCACTTTCGCACTGCTAAGATTTCCGCCTGGACGACTTTGGTGGGAGCCATTTTAGTAACTTTAATTACGCCGATTTTTTCTGAAAGTACCAGAGGTCGATGGTTTCAAGCTCCTTTGGTCTATATTTTTACGCTGATTCCTATTTTGGGAATACTGATTATTTGGCAATTATTGAGTAGTCTGAACCGTAAAGCTGAAATCGCCCCATTTGTGTGGACAATCTTGCTATTTCTGCTTACCTTTATTGGCTTAGGATTTATTGTTTTTCCCTATGTGATTCCCACTGAGATTACGATTTATCAGGCTGCAGCTTCTTCTAGTGCGCTAGTATTTATGTTAGTTTTTGTGGGCTTCTTGATTCCGATTATGCTGTTTTATAATATATATCAGTACATTGTTTTTCGGGGCAAAGTGGTGGAAACACATCATTAAGCTTGACGATTGACGTTATACCAATTTCGAATCGAAGCGGAAATTGCCCCAATCGAAATCGGTTTACTGATGTAATCATTCATTCCTGCATCTAGACAGGCTTGGCGATCGCCTTCCATTGCATTTGCGGTCATAGCGATGATCCAGGGGCGTTTCTCGATGGGCACTTGCAGACAAATTTGACGGGTGGCTTCCAAACCATCCATTTCGGGCATCAGTACATCCATGAATATCAGGTCATAATCTTGAGCCAACACAGCTGCGATCGCTTGTACTCCATTATTTACCACATTTGAAGCATATCCCAAACGACTCAACATCTTCTGTCCGAGCCTAACATTAACTTGATTGTCTTCCACCAATAGAATGCGCAAACTACTGGGTAAAGTCTCGCTAGAAGAAGAAGGAACAACTGGTGCTGGTGCCGCGATCGCTGGAATCTGAATGGTAAAGTAGAAAGTAGAACCAAGATTTAATTCGCTCTCAAACCAAATTTTGCCGCCCATCATCTCGCATAGCAGTTTGCAAATTGCCAAGCCCAAACCTGTACCTCCGTACTTACGGGTGGTGGAAGAATCTACTTGACTAAAGGAGCGAAATAGTCGATCTGAACCTTCGGCAGAAATGCCAATCCCTGTATCTTCAACCGAAAACTGAATCTCATGTAATTGTGAATTAAGTTCAATTAATCTACTATCAACTCTCAATTTCACCTCACCTTTAGGCGTAAATTTAATCGCATTGCTGATTAGATTAATTAGGATTTGACTGATGCGCTTAGAATCACCATTGAAAAACTCAGGACATTTGGGGTGAATAATAAATAAAAGATCAAGCTGTTGCTGATTTGCCCGACTTGCATTTAACCTCACAGATTCTTCTACACAATTAAATAAAGAGAAAGACTGTTGCTCTAACTCCAAATGTCCAGATTCGATTTTAGAAAAATCTAACACATCATTAATTACATTGAGCAGAATATCACCACTATGTTGCATAGTTTGAATAAACTCACGCTGTTCTTCACTCAATGCGGTAGTGAGCAAAAGTTCAGCCATACCGAGGATCGCACCCAAAGGAGTGCGAATTTCATGGCTCATCATTGCTAGAAATCTGCTCTTAGACTGGTTTGCCGATTCTGCTTCTAAGCGAGCCTGTTCTAAGTCTTGGTTCTTTTGGCTAATCTCTAGTTCGATTTGTTTTCGTTTAGAAATATCAGTTACGCGGATAAAATTAATCTGCCTTTCAGAAATTTTAATGGTTTTCATTGCCATGCTTCCCCAAAAAGTCTGCCCATTTCGACTTAAATATTCGGTTTCAAATGAATAATAGTTGTGCAGTTTTAGGTCTTGGTTCCTCTTGGCGTGTTCTTCGTCAGTACATGGGTATTTGTGTAAAGATCCACCCCGAATGCCAATTAGTTCATCTTTATCCTCAACGCCAAATAACTGAACTGCCCGACTATTACAATCGAAAATCAAATTAGTGGTCATGTCTACTAAGAAGATAGCATCGGTAGATTCATTAAAAATACTACTCAACAAATTTCGGCTATAGAGAATCTCTTGTTCGGCAAGCTTGCGATCGCTGATATCGCGCGCGAATGAAATCGCAATTTGCTCGCCTTGGTTCTTTATTAGATTTGTTCTAATTTCCACTGGAATTATTTTGCCATCTTTAGTCCTATGGGTAGTCTCAAAGTTGATCTTGCCATTGGCAAATAGATTGGCAATCTGAAATTTCATTGCAGGTGAGGGTTTACCGATATCTAAGGGAGACATGGTTAAAAGCTCAGCCATGCTGTAACCTAAGTTCCTACAAGCAGCGTTATTCACTTCAATAAATTTACTAGGAAGTCCTTCGGCGGTAAAGCCATGTATGACTACAGAGTCATCTTCGCAATTGAAAAGTGATTCGTATCTTTGCTTGCATTTCAGTGATACCTCAACGGCTTTGATCCGATCACTAATATCTAATGCAAGAGAAAGCACAGATGTGACATTCCCAGATTGATCACGAATGATCGAATTGTACCACTCACAACAAATTACCTTGCCCAACTTGGTGTAGTTGCGATTCTGAATATAGCTAACATTTAAATTATTCTGGGGATTGTTTTCGGTATTTCCTTCGTAGAGATTACCTTGATGAAGTTGGTCAATTAGAGATAACACTCTTTCGGTATCCTGCACATAGATCATTGGCAAATCATGAATAAAAGAGATGCCCAGCACTTCTTCCGCCTGCCAACCAAAAATCTTTTCCGCCTGCCCTGACCAGCGAATAATCCGAAAATCTCGATCCCACTCGATTACTGCCAAAGGGGAATTTTGAATGTGCGCACTTAGTCTCTGACTAGCTTGAGCTAATTCCAAATCACGGCTTAAGCCCTCTCCATTCACCTCGCTTGTCATAGGAAAATTCGATCCAGCTTACTTGACCTAAATTTCAGATTTCTTTACTGAACAACTCTATAAATATTAGTATTTGACTAATCAAATCTAAATGCAATCCATATTCTATCGTCATTTCTGCATTTTCGTGAAGGGAAAAGTGCCCGAATATTAATAATTTACATAATTCAGTAGGCAATCCCAAAACCTGAAGCGCCAAGCTTAGTTCCCCTCAATCCTATTTTACTAGGGTCTATTTTTAGGCTAGGAGTAGGTTTGCCAGGTGCTTATGATCGGAAAAATACCATGCAATTTGAGCTTCTAATTCTTGCTTCAACAAATCTGTCTGCTGATAGCCTGAACAGTTGCAGCCGAATTCGCGCAAACCTGCCACAACTACCCGTGGAGCAATCCACCATTTTTGAGCAAGTTCCATCAAATTTAGCTCGGGCTTGCCCTCAAGCGCTTGAATTATTTCTAATAGTTCGATTGGCGCAGGAATTGGCGGTAAGGAATCGATATTTGGGAGCGTACGCAAGTATATTTGCTTCGGTTTACCTAGGGCAATTAACCACTGGAGATGATCAAGAGAAGGCGGCAGATGCCACAAAATCAGGGAATTATAAATTTGAGTTGGGCGATCGCAGTCGGTATTTACAAATAAATCTTGGGGATAATTGAAGCCATAGATTAAACTCGGAGATTCTATTTCCGCTAAATTAAGTAGATCTAAAGTTTGCCAATTTGGCACGGAAATGATCGCAGGAGCAATTTTTTGCTGGAGTTGGGGTTGCCAGGTTTGGGCAGCTTTCACGCCGACCAATTCTAATTCAAGATAAATTTGATCTCGGTCATTTTTTAGTTGAATCTTGTATGCTAAATCTAGATATTCTGGCAAAGGATAGTAACTAGCCCAACGCCAAGCGATCGCTTTAATTTTTCGACCTTCGCCTCGATCTAGAGTCAGATCTAGATGATCCTGGGTTTTACCAAAAGTCCTTTGGCTAACAATTCGCACATTTCGGCTAACAAAAATCGGCACAGGATTGCCAATGCCGCAGGGTTGCAGCTTTTCTAATTCATAGTGCAATGCCACATTTACTTGTGCCAGGGGAATTTCTAAATCAATCGCGATCGCGGGACAAATCTCTTCGGGTTTAAGCTGATCTCTGGCAAAAGTTCGCAATCTTTCTCTTAGCTCTGCTAGATTTTCTGCCTTAGTTGAGAAGCCGCCAGCCGCAAAATGCCCGCCAAATTTGCCTAAAAGATCATGGGCATATTCCAGCGAGTCGAATACATTAAATTCGGGGATGCCTCGCACAGAGCTACGAATTC
>JBBRVV010000104.1:0-6680 GCA_038246525.1 Pseudanabaenales cyanobacterium | reverse complement strand
TCCTTTGATCCTGTTTGCGGCGGAGAAAACGCTGGTTCCATTGATGCTGTCTACTGTGATGGCTTAGAGAAGATAGAGAAAAGGCATTAGCAGACCGCTAGTTTGCAGGATTTTTCGGCTCAAGTAGCGAAACCAAAGCAAATTCTGGCGGCAGCCGTCACTCAAAGCGCAAATCTGCAAGTAGGCGATCGCCAGGTCAACTTTGAGGAACTACCCTATGCCCAACAGGAAATCGATAATCTTGCTGCCATTTTTCCCGAAAGTACCAAACAATTGCAAGATCAGAGTTTTAGTGTAGAAAGAATGCTAGAGCAAGCCCAGTCCAGTACGATTTTGCACCTAGCCACCCACGGCTTTTTTCGCCCAGGCAAACCAGAAGACTCTTTTATTTTGTTTGGCAATAATCAACGTCAAACCCTGGCAGACGTAGCACGTTGGTCAATTCCTAATGTAGATTTAATGGTACTGAGTGCTTGTGATACGGCGGCTGGGCAGATTTTGGGCGATGGGCAAGAAATTTTGGGATTTGGCTATTTGATGCAGCAAAGTGGAGCTAGGGCAGCGATCGCTTCGTTATGGGCAGTAGATGATGGTGGTACGCAAGCACTAATGGATATTTTTTACTCATTGCTCAAGCAACCTGGAATGTCTAAGGCTGAGGCATTGCGTCAAACCCAAATCGCCTTGATTACAGGCAAGCATTCTGCTTTAGGTAGCGATGCAAAACGGGTTCAACAAAATCTCACCAATCGTCTACCTGCCTCGGTTTTGGAGTATCTCAATCATCCTTATTACTGGGCACCTTTTATCTTGATTGGTAATGGAATGTGATCGAGCAAGCTTAACTACTGGCATTGCATGAAAGTAAAATGATTTTGCCAATTCAAGAAGTTAAAACCCTTAAGGGAGCTTCGCCCCAACCCCTCAATCTTTCAGATGTGCAACGCTCAACTATTGATGCCTAATCGTAAGGTTTGCAGAACTGCTGACATATTGCTACTCAAGATTGCGCTGACATTTAGCCATAAACCCGCAAATTCTTGACTACGAATAATTCCATCGGCATCAGGTTCTAGACTTCGATAAACACCATTTTCCAGCACAAACCAATCAAGTTGTGACTCCAAAGTGCGCCATACAATATATTCCCTAACTCCACTGCGTTCATAGGCGCGCTTCTTACTGTGTAAGTCATAGGAAACCGAGCTGGCAGCGATTTCAACGATCAGTTCTGGAGAGCCAGTGATATAGCCATCATCGTCAATTTGAGAATTGCCACCTAAACGGAAAAGTACTGCATCGGGTTGAGGTTCATTTTCTGGATCAAGCCGAACCGTAGGCTCAATCCCAACTTCTAAGCCTGAAGACATCGATTGATAAGTAACTAACCAGCCGACAATTTGACTGTGGGGCTTTCCGTGGGAGGTAAAGCGTAAGGGGGATGCCACGTGTACAATTCCTTCAATTAGTTCGGCTTTCTTGATCTTTGATGCTGTATATCGCCGCTCAAATTCCTGGCGATCTAAGCGATCGCCATTTTCAAGCAGATTGACTAATAAAGATCGGTTGGCAATAACCATAGTTACAAGAAAGCATAATCTTGACGCGATTCTAACAAGTTTTTCTCAAGCTTCAATAAACGATGATTAGATTTTGAACTTGAATGACGACGTTTTGAACTTCGATGATTAGGGATTAAACCTGGATGCTGATGTTTTGAGCTTGGCAGCTAAGGTTTTATACCTCGATGTTTCCCTTTCAAACCCTAAAGTTTAGGTTTCATCGTAACTTGACGATCTGCAAGCCTCAATCAAAAACGCCTTTTACCTCATTAATCAAGACTACTTTGACAGTAATTAGGATTTGTTTGAAAGATTTCCCAAGTTGGTGCGGTAAAATGCTAAAGCTTTGCCCGCCACAAATTTTGATCCGCCTGAGACTTTGATGCGTAACTACAACTACAATTCCAATTATTCTTACCGCAACAGGCCACGATCTTGGCTGCAAATTGGGCTTTTAGGTGTATTTGTCGGCTTGCCTCTGCTATTTCTGCTAGTTGAATTGGCGGTGCGAGGCATAGTGGGGCTGACAGGATATGAAGCCAGATTGAATGGTGTAACTGAAACCTCGATCGCTCAAACCTATGTAATGCGCTTAACTAATCAAGAAAAGCCTGCCACGGCAAAACTCTTAGTGCAGCAAAATCCGCTGTTGGGATATGAATTACAGCCAAAGCAAAAGACCAAATATTGGCAGATTAATGACCAGGGTTTTCGTAGCGATCGCCACCTTAGTCAAACTCTTAGTCAAACTCTTAGTCAAACTCTCAGCCAAACTAAACCTAGCGATCAGATTCGCATATTTTTATTAGGGAATTCCACTGCCTTCGGTCAACTAGCTGCTAGTAATAACGCTACGATCGCACCCAAACTAGAAAAGCTGCTTGCTGAAAGACTTCAGGCACAAACTAGCCAACCAGAAAAATTTAAGCCCCTGGTACTACCCTACTTTGCCGACCAGGTCGAACAGATCAAAAAACTGCCCGCTCGACTAAAAGAAGGAAAGTATCAGGTAATTACTGCCGCCGTTCCAGGCTACACCTCAGGTAACGAGTTGTCCCTTGTTGCCCACAAAATCATGGGATATCAGCCTGATGGCATAATTTTGCTAAATGGATACGAAGACCTGCGATCGCCTAGTCAAGAGCTTGGCAAACAAATTTCTCCTCCTCCCACCACCGAACCTACCGATCAATACCGTAATCTGTTTAGCCAACAACTGCAAACTTGGATCAATCAACTAATGACCGTGCGAGTATTGCGTTCGTGGACTTCGGCTACACCTGGTTTAGCGATCGAGCAATCCTTTGAAACCGATAAATTCTCTAACGAGCCAAAAGAATTAGCGAAGCGGGTGAATCGCTACCATTACAATCTGCAACAAATCGCCAATCTAGCTGGCAAAACCAACCTAGTTGTAGCTTTACAGCCCGAAATTACAGGTAAGCAAACTAACCTTAGCCCCACTGAGCAACAGATTCTCAAACAATTAAACCAGAACTATCGCAGCCGTCTTGAAAGTGGCTACCAGGCTCTAGCTAAAGATTTGCCGCCAGATTTAGCTAAGCTGAAATTTTTAGATTTTTATCGCGCCCTAGATGGTAATGCCCAAGCTGGTTTCCTTGATCCAATTCATTTAAATGAAACAGGTAATCAAGTAATTGCCCAACGCCTATTTGAAGCTTTAGCCCAAATCTATGCCGTCCAGCCACTACCCCCAACCTAATTTTTTCAGGTTAAGCTATGGTTATTGTTGCAAGTTTTCTTACGGATTATGTTGCGTATTATCACTCAACTAAATGAAGCGGAATCAGAACTAAAGCGAATCTGCGATCGCATTCATGATGATCAGGTAATGCACAAAGAAGCTACCGTCAGTGAAATTATTCAAGCCGTCCGCCGTAAAGGAGATAGTGCTCTTCTCCACTACACGACTGAGTTTGATGGGCAAACCCTTACGCGCAACGACCTACGAATTACTGGCGCAGAGCTAGATGCGGCTTACCAACAGATTGATAGCGATCTATTGCAAGCGATCGAATTAGCTCACCAACGGATTGAAGCTTTCCATCGTCTTCGCCTTCCCAAAACCTGGGTACATTTTGGTGAAAAAGATGTAGTTTTAGGTAAAAAATATACCCCTGTTGATATTGCTGGAATTTATGTGCCAGGCGGACAGGCTGCCTATCCTAGTACCGTCTTGATGAATGCTGTACCCGCAATTGTGGCAGGCGTAAAGCGAATCGTGATGGTTACGCCCCCAGGCAAAAACAAAAATCTGAATCCTGCGATCCTGGTTGCGGCTCAAATAGCAGGGATTGAAGAGATCTATCGAGTCGGCGGGGCCCAAGCGATCGCTGCCTTAGCTTACGGTACTGAAACTATTCCCAAGGTGGATGTAATTACGGGGCCAGGCAATATTTATGTCACCCTCGCCAAGAAGCAAGTCTATGGCAGAGTAGGAATTGATTCTCTAGCGGGACCCTCAGAGGTGTTGATCATTGCCGATCACAGTGCAAAGGCGAAATTCGTGGCGGCAGATCTCCTAGCTCAAGCCGAACATGATGCCCTAGCAGCGGCAATTCTCCTTACCACCGATCCTCGCTTAGCGATTGAAGTTGCCGAAGAAGTCAATCGCCAGTTAGTCAATCATCCAAGGCGTTTACTCACCGAAAAAGCGATCGCTCACTATGGCTTAATCGTGGTAGTAGACAATCTGAATGTGGCGGCTGACCTTTCCAATCTGTTTGCGCCTGAGCATTTGGAGCTTGAGATCGAAGAGCCTTGGGAGATGCTTGAATCCATTCGTCATGCAGGCGCAATCTTTATGGGACACATGACTCCCGAAGCCGTAGGTGACTATTTAGCTGGACCAAATCATACTTTGCCAACCTGTGGGGCTGCGCGTTATGCTTCCGCTCTAGGCGTGGAAACCTTTATGAAAAGTTCTAGTATTGTGCAATATAGCCGTGAAGCCCTAGAAGAAGTTGGTGAAGCGATCGCCCATCTAACTGAAGCTGAAGGTTTACCTTCTCACGGCGATTCGGTACGTTTGCGGCTTGAGCAGCCTGAGAATTAATTCTTGAATTAGATAACTAATCCAATCTTTTTTACTCTAATCAACCAAATTGCACATTAGACTCCTGCCACTGCTCTGGGCTGTAGGTCTTTAACTGCATAGCATGAATTTCGCCGCTGTCTATGTGCATCTTTAGTACCTCATTTACCAGTCGATGCTGCTTAATCATCGGAATGCCAGCAAACTGAGGCGCTACTACTACCGCGCTAAAATGCTGCCCATCGTTATTTGGATCTTGCACACTCACCTGAGCAGCGGGTAGAGCTTGAACTATCAGTGCCTGAATTTGTTGCGCAGTCATCGTAAAATTTCCCTTAAGTTATGGTGTTTTTCGGCTTATGTTCTTGGGGTACAGGGGTGAAACCCCTGTGTGGGGCGAAGCCCCACGCCCCGCTTGTACCCTATAAATTCTCAGTAGACTATATCAGCATCCTTAGTCTAGCGCCCATCATCGAAAAAAGAGCCAAAACTAAAACTTGACATTAGCATTGCTATATCGCTAGACTGCTTGTTTGTGACATATTTGAATTCAGTACCTTGGCTAACGTAATTGTAATTGGCACCCAATGGGGTGATGAAGGAAAAGGGAAAATCACTGATCTGCTCAGTCGTTCCGCTGATGTTGTAGTTAGATACCAGGGCGGGATCAATGCTGGTCATACAGTAGTCGTAAATGACAAAACCTTCAAACTTCACCTAATTCCCTCTGGCATCCTTTATCCCCAGGTCGATTGCATTATCGGTAGCGGTACTGTAATTGATCCTAAAATTTTGATCGAAGAATTAGATAAGTTAGTACATCTAGGCGTATCTACCGACCATCTTTATATTGCCGAAACTGCCCATGTAACTATGCCCTACCATCGTTTGATCGATCAAGCGGCCGAGGCTTTGCGCGCAGAGCATAAAATCGGTACTACAGGTCGTGGCATTGGACCTACCTACGCCGATAAATCTGAACGTATCGGTATTCGGGTTATAGATTTAATGGATAAAGATGGTCTGCCTAAGCGCTTCCACTTTGCGATCGCTCAAAAAAATCTGGTATTAGAAAGGCTTTATAATCTTCCTCCTCTAGATCCAGAAGAAATAATTTCACAGTACATGGGATATGCCGAGCGTCTACGTCCCCATGTAGTGGATGCTTCCCTGAAAATTGACGATGCAATTCGCCGCCGCCGCAATATTTTGTTTGAAGGCGCACAAGGCACTTTACTTGACCTTGATCACGGCACTTATCCCTACGTTACTTCTTCCAATCCAGTAGCAGGAGGAGCTTGTATTGGTGCAGGTGTAGGACCTACAGTGATCGACCGCACAATCGGCGTAGCTAAAGCCTATGTCACTAGAGTTGGAGAAGGTCCATTCCCAACCGAGCTACATGAAGAAATTGGTGCTCAACTTTGCGATCGCGGTGCCGAATTTGGCACTACTACAGGCAGAAAGCGCAGATGTGGCTGGTTTGATGGCGTAATTGGGCGCTATGCGGTGCGGATTAATGGTTTAGATTGTCTAGCGATTACCAAGCTAGATGTGCTTGACGAATTAGCAGAAATTAAAGTCTGCGTTGCCTACGATTTAGATGGCAAGATTGTTCGGGACTTTCCCAACAATTCTCGGACTTTTGCGCGCTGTCGTCCGATCTACGAAACCGTTCCAGGTTGGCAGCAGTCTACCCAAAACTGCACTAGCCTAGGGGAATTGCCCGAAGCTGCGCGTAACTACCTGAAGTTTTTAGCCGAACTGATGGAAGTACCGATCGCGATCATTTCTCTAGGTGCAAGTCGTGGTCAAACGATCATCGTGGAAGATCCAATTCACGGACCAAAGCGTGGTCTGCTTAGCGCTTAACTAAGTACTACTGAGTATTTAGCGACTACTAAAATTAAGCACCTAACTTAGTTCTTCATCTATAATTATTATCCTTGTAATCTAACTTTATGCAACTTACACTAAACTGCAACAGTCGTCCCGAAGGTATGAATCCCCGCGCTATGCGTCGGGCTGGTCAAATTCCTGGTACAGTCTATGGTCATCAGGGT
>JBBRVV010000103.1:0-6709 GCA_038246525.1 Pseudanabaenales cyanobacterium | reverse complement strand
TCGTCATACGATCATGACAGATCCACGCTCATGGAAAAAACGCATCATTTTTGAAGAAGCCCCGCGCTTCTTCAACGTCCCTGGTGCAGAAGAAATTGTCAGCGCCACAATCCGTTCATTTAGCTCGCCCATTTCTGCCACTAGGCGGCTGTGACGTTCAGCCTCTAAGCTTTTTTCTAGTTGTTGGGTGAGACGTTCTAAGCGATCAGCAGTAGCAGCCCGTTTTTGGGCCTCTTCTAACAGCTTTGCCTGCATTTTTTCTTTATCCTCAATGCGGCGGCTGGCTTCTAAAAATGCCTGATCGGTATGGGCGATCGCCTGCTCTTTTGCCCACTCCAAAGCCTCCAGTAATCGATTTCCTCGTAACAGGGCAGAGGTATCTTGCTCGTCTGAGCGTAACCAGGCTTGGAGAGCTTCTTGATAAGGACAGTCTCCTTGAGCCTTGAGTGCTACTTTTTGATCAAGCTTCAAAACTACGATCGACACATCATCTTCAGGATATTCTCTTTGGCTGAATTGCTTTAAAACTACTCGCAAGCGATCGCGGATTTCAATCGCTGGTAGGTGAGCGAACGATTTCAAAACGTGTTCTAGGGCAGAAACACCATGAATATTTTTTTCGCCAAACTCAATCCCATCGGCATTAATTGCTTCAGTTAGCCCATCACTGAAAAATAGCACTACGTCCCCTTCTTCTAGGCGACGATGACTTGCTCGAAATGTGGCTCCAGGTACACGTCCCAAGGCTACGCCAGGATTTACAATTTCTTCACAGGACTTGGTGGCAGCATGATAGATCACTGGCCCTGGTAATCCCGCATTGCCTAAGCTTAATTCGTAGGTGCCTAGGTCTAAGATGCCATAACAGAGCGCTACCGCATCATCCGTACGAGCACGGCATAATAACTGATTGAGCGAGTCTAGCACCACCAAGGGATTTCTCAGCTTTCCCTGTTGGGCATAAGCATCCAGTTGACCTTTAAATAGTGCCGCATGAATTGCTCCCGCTACAGATTTACCCGAAGAGTCAGCGATCGCGATCCCTAACAGCCCAGGCTGCTGTAAAAACTGATAATAGTCGCCGCCAAGGTCAACTGCTGTCCAAACTTCGGCAGCGATGTCTAATCCCATATAACTGGGTATTTCTTGGGGCAGTAAACTCCTTTGGAGTAACCGACCGCCTGCCAGATCCTGTTCGGGCTGCATGGGGAATTAGATAATTTGAAGATCTACTTAAAAATTGGCTTAGGGGAAACGCTCTAAAGTAGGCGGTGAGAAAATACGTATTTTTTCAGTCTAAACCCTAAGCAACAGGTTGTATGATAAAAAACTAGATTTGTTCAATTAGACTCAACCATAACCGCACTGACAAACCTAATCCAGCCACTATGGTCAGAATGAAATTGAATCTGTTGATACTTGCCCTGGTGTTGCAATAAGGTTCTGACCTGCTCTTCTTGCCCCGCCATGATCTCTACTAGCCAAAATCCACCATTTATTAAATATTTTGGTGCTTGTTCTACTAGGTGAGCAATCGATTGAAGCCCGTCTTTACCACCATCTAAGGCGAGGTGTGGTTCATGGAGAGTTATCTCTGGCTGAAGTTCTAGCACTTGAGCCGTAGGGATATAAGGAGGATTGGATATTATGCCGCTAATTTTAGCTTCGAGATCAGCTAATGGCTCAAACCAACTGCCTTGATGCCAATGTATGTACTGATCTAGATTTAGATTTTCGGCATTTTTTTGGGCAATTTCTAGCGCTTCTATACTTAGATCTACGGCGTGAATTTCAATTTGATGAAAACATTTAGCAAGGCTTTGGGCTAATCCAAGCGCGATCGCGCCACTGCCTGTACCTAGATCTAGCCAAATCTCTGGCTCTCTAAGCTTTAAGTCCTGTCTTGCCTTCAACACAATCTCAATGATCAACTCTGTCTCAGGGCGTGGGATCAAGACGGCGGGCGAGACTATTAATTCTAAATCGCGCCAACTGGTCTTACCCAAAAGATATTGCACAGGAACGCGATCGCTTAATCGAGTTTGCCAAAGGGCTTGTAGTTGCTGAAGTTGCTGGGGTTCGGGCTGGATTTTTCTAAGTCTTAGGTTTAGTTTGTTTTCATTCAAAAATCCTAAAATTAGCCAATCCAATTCAAACAATGTCAGATCAGCGTGGAGCGCCTGTTTCTGCGCTAGGCTGTACCAATCTTCAAATCCCATGACATAGTTGCCCTATTGCCAACAGTTAGTAGACAAGCTGAATCTGTCCTAAAGAATTCTGCTCTAAAGAATATAGAGCATCAAAAAAAGTACCACCCAAATCACATCCACAAAGTGCCAATAAATAGATGCAGCTTCTATCCCATAATGTTTGCCTTCTAAAAATGCACCTGGTTTGAGCGATCGCAGTCCCACTGAGGCGATAATCATCAGCCCTACAAATACATGAAAGCCATGAAACCCAGTCAAGACATAGAAAGTGCTGGCAAACAGGTTAGTAGTCAAGCCAAACTCTAGATGCTGATACTCATAGATCTGTCCTGCCAAGAATACTGCGCCCATGATAAAGGTTGCCGCAAACCACCAACGCACCGCTTTGATATTATCTTTTTTAATTGCAATATCTGCTTGATGAATCACAAAGCTACTGGAAACTAGGATCACCGTATTTACGGCAGGCAATAACACTTCCAGCTTTGGTGTGCCTTCAGGCGGCCAACTAGTAGCAACTGAGCGAAAAGTCAGGTATGCCACAAACAAGCCAACAAAAAGCATTCCTTCGGAAAAAAGGAAAACTAAAAGTCCAAAGCGGCGCAAGTCTGGATGTTCTGCATGGGCTGGGTGGGACTGGGCTGAACTGTGAGTGTTTGAGTGCGCGATCGCTGGATTAAGCTCTTCTGTAACTGAGTCTGCGATCAAGTCAGTCGTAATAGCTGGAGAAGTTTGCATAGTTAAAATATAAAAAAAATTATTTTGGTACTTAGTGTTTGTATCTAGGTATTTGTATTTCTAGCTAGCGTTTGCCAAAATCACATAGCCCTGTTGATCATAGGTGTGACCCATGCCGTAGTCGTAGGGATCGGTCAGTAATTCTGGTTCGTTTTCCCAATTTTCCACAATCGGCGGTGAGGCTGTAGTCCATTCAAGCGTAAGTGCGTGCCAAGGATTAGCGATCGCTTTCTCACCCTTAAACCAACACCAGACAGCATTAAATAGAAATGGGAAAGTAGAAATCGCTAGGATAAATGCGCCAAATGAGCAAATTTGATTGATCGTGGCAAATTGGGGATCGTACTGGGCTACACGGCGCGGCATTCCCTGCAAGCCTAAAATGTGCATCGGAAAAAAGCAAAGGTTGAAGCCCACGAAGGTCAGCACGAAATGCACCTTGCCCCAGAACTCGTTCAGCATTCTGCCTACGATCTTCGGATACCAATGATAGAAGCCAGCATAGATGCCAAATACGCTACCGCCGAACAGCACATAGTGAAAGTGGGCTACCACATAGTAAGTGTCATGCACATGAATATCGATTGGCACAGAGGCAAGGGTGACACCGCTCAAGCCGCCGACCACAAACATCGAGACAAAGCCCAAAGCAAACAGCATGGCGCTATTTAAGCGTAACTTACCGCCCCAAATTGTCGCTACCCAGCTAAATACCTTGATCCCAGTTGGAACCGCAATTAATAAGGTGGCAATCATAAAAAATACGCGCAGCCAATCGGGAGTGCCACTAGTAAACATATGATGCGCCCAGACCACCAAGCCCAAAACGCAAATGAACATACTAGAGTAAGCGATCGCTTTGTAGCCAAAAATCGGTTTACGCGAATGTACGGGTAGAATCTCCGAGATCATGCCAAACACGGGCAAAATCATCACATAAACGGCGGGATGAGAATAGAACCAGAATAAATGCTGATATACCACTGGGTTACCGCCGCCAGTAGGATTAAAAAATGATGTACCAGCCAGCAGGTCAAAAGCGAGGAGGGTCATTGCGCCTGCTAAAACTGGGGTAGCTACAATCACTAGGCAGGAAGTCGCCAACATTGACCAGCAAAATAATGGCATTTGGAATAAACCCATGCCAGGCATCCGCATCGCCCAGATCGTTACCACAAAATTTACGGCTGCTAAAATCGAGGATGTGCCCAAGACAATGATGCTGAAGATCCAGAGAGCCTGTCCCACCTTAAACTCGGTGATCAAGCTGAGCGGAGGATAGGCAGTCCAGCCCGACTCGGATGAGCCAACAAAGAAGCTGCCCATCAGCATTAGCGCGCCTGGAATAATTAGCCAAAAAGCGATCGCATTTAATTTTGGAAACGCCATATCGCGCGCGCCGATCATTAACGGTACAAGATAATTACCAAAGCCGCCCGTAACCGCAGGCACAATCCACAAGAAAATCATGATCGTGCCGTGCATGGTGAACATCTGATTATAGACCCCAGGTGGCAGCAAGTCTTGATCGGGAGTGGCTAGTTCTCCCCGCACAATTGAGGCAAGTACTCCACCGACTAAGTAAAAGAAAAAAGTAGTAACTAAGTATTGAATGCCAATTACTTTATGGTCTACACAAAAGGTAAAGTAGTCCCGCCAGTGGCGTTCTGGATGCTCACTAGGATTTTGATTGGAAGCAGCACTTATGGGTTGAATCTGAGTCTGAGTCATAATTTTAGCTGGGTTTTAGCTGGGATTCTAATGGGTGTGCGCGAGATGGGTAGCGATTATTGGCGCTTGTCTAAGGGCTTGGGTTTGAATTGCCTGAAGGTCTAGTTGAGCGATCGCTTTGTGATCTTCAACGCTGGCAGTCTCTTGATTTTCTTCGATCCAAGCGGCATAGGTTTCAGGGCTATCAATAAACATCTGGGCGCGCATCCCACCATGTTGAGAGCCACAAAGTTCGGCACAGACAATCGGATATTCACCAATTTTGTTTGGCGTAAATTCCATTTCGGTACTCTCACCTGGCACGGCATCTTGTTTCATCCGCAATTGAGGCACCCAAAAAGAATGGATTACATCATTAGCGGAAATTTTTAGTCTTACTTTGCGCCCCACAGGTAGGTGTAATTCGGCTGAAACCACCTCAGTACCAGGGTAGGTAAAAATCCAGGCATACTGCATTCCAGCTACCTCTACCACTGTTTCATCAGGATCTGCTGGGGCAGGAGTATTACCCTCTTGAAGAGTTGCGGCATTAGCCTCTTGCATTAGCTGAGGCATCAGTTTATGGTGCATATGCCCCGCCATTGCCATCATGCCGCTATCACCTTCTTGGTAGTGCATCACGTTGTATACATCAAAACTGGTGATCCCAATCCATAATACAATCATGGTAGGAACCGCCGTCCAGGCAAGTTCTAGCACCGCATTGTCGGCAATATGTGGCCCGTCAGTATTGTCGCCTTCACGTTGACGAAACTTAAACATTGAGTAAATAATCAAGCCTTGAATTAACAAAAATAGCCCTGTAGCGATCGCGATCAGTTGATTAAACAAGCGATCATAAAGTTCAGCTTCACCCGAAGCGGTTGCAGGCAAGAGTCCATTGTGGGAGCCGTACCAAAGGCTAATTGCCACAATTACAACGGCAATACTAGCAATCGCAAGAATTTTTTGTGATTTGTTCATGAACTTTCTGGTGGGTGGCTAATGGTGGCTGGTGAATCTAGGCTAAATTTTGGAGCGTTGCATGGAAGCACAAAAAGAGCAGCGTAAAAATCACTAATAAGGGCTGATAAGTTGTTGCCCCACTTGCTATAGCCTAACTCAGGAATTTGAGTTTGAGTTTAATGTTGGTTTTAATTAAGGATTTGAATTACTTTAATTGGGCTAGAGATCAGGCAAAAATTAGGTTCTTAATTTAGGGTTTCTTCGCTAATTTCTGAACGCCTGTGGAATAAATGTAATCTTTTCCCTGAAAACTATAGGCTTTTGGTTCAGATTGCCAGATTTGGGGTAGAAGCTCGGCAGGTAGCCATTCTTCAGGGTTGATCGAAGCTAATTGGGGTAGATGATTGCAAGCGATCGCTAAAAAGCCAGATTTTAGAACCTCAGCATAGAGCAGGGCTACGGTAGTTTGAGCTTGGCTAGGGCTTGGCATCGCCCCAAAAATAGTAGGGATTTGACTGCCCTTGTAGTTAGTAAAACTATGGTGTTGGTGTTGAACTACCTCTACTTTTACGAGAACTTCTTGAACCCGATTAGCGGGGATTGCCAAAAAAAGTTGCTGAGATTGGATCAGTAATACCTTAGTCGCATTTGAGCTAGATGTGCCAAAAAGTCTAAACGGTTTGGGCATAGGGAATCTCCATATATTTTGCTACTTTCTCTAGCAGTTCGGCAGTGGAGAAACCCTTGGTGAGGTAGTCGTCTGCGCCGATCCGTCTAGTTTCTCGCGACCATTCTTCTGCCAATCGGGAGGAAATTACTACAATCGGCATATTTTTACCAGCTTGGCGGCAGCGATCAATTAAGGTAAAGCCATCCATGCGCGGCATTTCAATATCGGTCAACAATAGAGCAGGTTGAGGATGGGTTTGCAGCCACTCCCAAGCGTCTAGCCCATCATTGCAGGTATGCACCACATAGCCCTTAGCTGTTAGTACACTTTCGATTCGGCGGCGCATCAGAGCAGCATCATCTGCAATCAGAATATCGCGGCTGCTAGTTTGTTGAACCGTAGCGATCGCTTGCAT
>JBBRVV010000102.1:0-6717 GCA_038246525.1 Pseudanabaenales cyanobacterium | reverse complement strand
GTAGTGATCAGGAGGTCACCGCGAT
This sequence comes from Pseudanabaenales cyanobacterium, assembly GCA_038246525.1. Taxonomy (GTDB): domain Bacteria; phylum Cyanobacteriota; class Cyanobacteriia; order Pseudanabaenales; family Pseudanabaenaceae; genus JANRLH01. The sequence continues at coordinate 6,692 of JBBRVV010000102.1, read as the reverse complement.
CGCCTGCAGATGATCGCAGTGAATCATTTTTCAGATCCAAAATCTGGATTTGCCCTAGCAGAACTGGCTGGGCAGGCGCAAGCAGATAGTTGAGATCAATGGTCATGAAAAATAGGTCTTCCACCTAGGGTATTGTGTCGTACTAGGGCTAAGATTAGAATATCTTAGCTACATGACCAATAAATATTTCGTCTCAAAAAACTGAAAATGACTGTAGAAAATTCGCCCGCCACCGATTCTATTCCCAACTCTGTTTCTGACTTAGAAGAGATTAGGGATGATGATGAAGTCGATTTAGAAAGCTCTCTGAATCAGTTAGCTGAAGAGGCTGAAGCAGCCCAAACGACTCCTCAAGTAACAGCTGATCGCCCTGAAGTGCAGCTAGATCAAGCAGTACCTACCCGCGAAGCTACTGATCCTGCCACTAGCGTACTGCCCAAAATTGAAGCACTGATCTCTGAATCGGTTAGCCTGCGTGGCCAACTGGAAGAACGCCAATCTCAGTATGCCCGACTCTTTGCTGATTTTGAAAACTTCCGTAAACGCACTCAGCGTGAAAAAGAAGAAGAGGAAGACAAAAATACTGGCAAAATCCTCAAAAAATTCCTGCCCGTAGTTGATGATTTTGAGCGGGCAAAATTGCAAATCAAGCCTAAAACTGACGCAGAATCTACGATCCATAATAGCTACCAGTCGGTATATAAGCAATTAGTAAAATGCTTGCAAGACGTGGGTTTAGTGCGGATGGAAACCTTGGGGCAGGAATTTGATCCTAACCTGCATGAAGCGATCGCTCAAGAATCAACTAGTGAATTTGCTGAAGGTGCGGTCATGGCAGAGCTACGCCCAGGCTTTTTGATTGGGGATAAAGTATTGCGCCATGCCTTAGTAAAAGTAGCGGCTGCTGCCATTGATGTAAATTCAGATGGCGTAACTTCGGCTTAAATTATTAGCATCTTGCTCAAGGCCCCTAATTAGCTCAATTAAATTAGCTCAGGGAAATTAGATTTCTTGCAAGAATCTGGGCTTCTAAATTATCTTTGATCTCGCCATCTAGGGCAGCATATCGTAGACTCTGTAATATCTGTCCCATCAACTTGCCTGGCAGGCAACCCATCTGTTTTAAGTCCTCTCCTGTAAGTGGGGACTTGATTTTGCTCCATATTTGAAAATATTGCCAAACCAATCTTCTAAGCGCGCGATCGCTCGTCTTTGAGCCAAAGATTATCAGTACAACTGGATCATATTTTTCTAGAACTGCTACCGCCTCGGAAGGTTTACTACCACTAACCTGGGGGATTTCTATGCCAACTTGATCGACCTGAATTAGGCGCTTCTGTTGCAAAGCTGTAAGCCCTAGATTAAGTGTATTAATTGAGCTAGAAGGCAAATCAGCCAGCAAAAACTCTAGGTTAGGATTGGGTTGGCTATCCAAAAAGTAAGTCTGCCAGCGGAGCCACCTTTTCCATTGCAATTCAAAATTAGGCGATAGATCAAAAGGGTGATAGATACAGTGCAAAGCGCCTAGTTGATGCAGTAAGCGCCAAATCAAAACTAGCTTTTTGGCTAAAAACTCTGGGGCGAGGAGATAATTTATTTCTGCCCGCAGGCGGCTACCACCAATTTGATCATGCAAGCCTGTAGCGAGAGTTTCTTCAATTTCGGTTTTAGTTTCTGAAGCGATCGCAAAGTTAAAACGTACTGCAAATCTAACTGCTCGAAATATTCTTCTTGGGTCTTCGGCAAAGCTTCCTGAACGTATTGCTCGAATTAGCTTTAGCTTTAAGTCCCGATAACCATTGAATAGATCTATTAGTGGCGAAATTATTAGATCGGGATTTAACTCCAGAGCCATTGCGTTAATGCTAAAGTCGCGCCGACCTAAATCTTGCCTTAACGAGCCAAATTCTACCTGTGGATTTGCCCCAGGATAAGCGTATGTTTCCAATCGAGCAGTCGCCAAGTCCAGCGTAAAACTGTGAGCACCCGTCCAGATCAACTCCGCCGTTTGGAATTTTTCATGAATCTGGAGTCTCGCTTGGGGATAGAGTTGGTGCAAAGCGATCGCTACCCTTATTCCTGCTCTTGTTCCTTGCTCTACCACTAGATCTAGATCAGGTAGATCTTGATTCACTTCACTTATCCTAGTCGCCGACATATTTGCCAGATTGGGTCTTAGAAGATGGTCGCGCACAATTCCACCCACAGCGTAAAGGCGAAAATCCATGCCTTGAGCGATCGCTGCTGCTGACTGCAAGATTTGAACTTGCAAAGGACTTAGAAATGACTTTAGCGAAAGCTGGCGCAAAGAAATAAATTAAAGTTTTACTTCAATATCCACGCCAGAGGCAAGGTCTAACTTCATTAGCGCATCAATAGTTTTAGGTGTGGGCTGATAAATGTCAATAATGCGGCTATGAGTGCGGGTTTCAAAATGCTCGCGGGAATCTTTGTCAACGTGGGGCGATCGCAATACGCAATAAATTCTGCGTTTGGTGGGCATAGGGATTGGACCAACTGCCACAGCGTTAGTGCGGTTTGCGGTATCGACAATTTTCTCGCATGAGGCATCCAAAAGCTTGTGGTCAAATGCTTTAAGACGGATTCTTATCTTTTGTTGTAAAGGGGTCACAGGAAATATCTTTATGCTCTAAATAATCAGCGTTTTTCATATTAGCATTATCTGCTCGACAGTCGATATAACAAATTAAACGAAATGTTTTGAAGTGCTGCCTGATACCCAAATGATTGAGCCAACTTAAGAAATTAAAACTATTAGCGGGGCAATTCTAGGGAAAAATAAGTATTAGTCTTGAGAATATTAAGCCTCTATATGGATAGCTCAATTTGGCTAATTCTCTGCATAGCTTTTATCGTTGGTGGCTTTGCCCAAGGCTGGGTGGGTTGGTTAGCGATCGCTTTGTCATGTTTAGGTTTAAGCCTATTCACGCCGATCTTCATCAAGCACTCGCCCAAAAGGTGGGTGTGGCTGGCAGCAGCAGTGGTGGCACTGGTGGCTTCTTTTTATTTGCAGTGGCGCATCCCAGTAGAGCAAAGTAGCGATATTGCCAAATTCGCGCCCCAATCTAAAGTAACAATTAAAGGCACGATCGCCGACACAGTAACTACTACTCGTAGCGGCAAAGCCAGGTTTGTGCTTGAAGTAGAGCAGCTCAAAACCAATAAAGAGCAGCCTGTGACTGGTAGCCTCTATGTGACCGTTCCCCTCACCCAAGCGACAGGATTGCGCCCAGGTCAAAAATTAGAACTTAAGGGTACGCTTTTCCGCCCTATTGCTGCCCAAAACCCAGGCGGATTTAACTTCCAAACTTTTCTAGCCCGCCAGGGCATTTTTGCGGGATTTACGGCTAGGCAGGTAAAGCTAATCGGTGAGCCGCCCAAGTTTGGTGGTTGGTGGTTTCGGCGGCGGATGATTCAAGCCCATGTGATGGGGCTTGGCGTACCAGAGGGGACTTTGCTTAGTTCCCTAGTTTTGGGCAATCGGGCGGTAGATTTACCCAATGAGATCAAGGATACTTTTATCAGAGTGGGATTGGCGGCAGCTTTGGCAGCTTCGGGATTTCAAGTGTCGTTAATCCTAGGGTCAGTATTATTACTAAGCCGATCGCTTTCTGCTTGGCAACAGTTTGGGATTGGCATGGTTTGCCTTTGGTTGTTTTTGTTATTGACTGGAGTTAGTCCTTCGGTGCTGCGGGCAGTGGTAATGGGAACTGGAACCCTGATCGGCGGTTTGGTGGGGCGCTCAAGTAAACCCATAAATGGATTAGCGATCGCCGCGGTAATTTTGCTAATTTATCAACCGCTTTGGATCTATGACCTGGGCTTTCAGTTTAGTTTCTTGGCAATTCTAGGGCTGGTACTGGCGGCAAATCCTATTGAGGCAAGGCTAAATTTTTTACCTCCTCTGATAGCGGCTGGTTTGGCGATTCCAATTGCTGCCTATATTTGGACTTTACCACTTCAGCTTTTTGTATTTGGTAAGGTCAGCGGCAATAGCATTTTGGCGAATGTACTGACTACTCCTCTAGTTTCCTTTGCCACGATTGGCGGCGTAATTAGCGGCATTTTGGGTGTAATTTTTATTCCCCTTGGCGCTTTAGTCAGTTGGCTGATGCTGTCTAGCTTGGTACTAATGATTGCGATCGCCCGTTGGATTGAGACTTTACCTGGAGCAACCAGTAGCGTCGGCACAATTGCCCTTTGGCAGCTAATCTTTGGCTATGTCGTTCTTTTTGCTCTGGCAGCAATTCCTTGGCTCCAAAGACAAAACCGCTGGATTCCCTCAGTAATTCTGACGACAATAGTACTGTTTCTACCTGGCTGGCAACAACGACAAAATCTCTTCCGTCTCACAATTCTGGCAACTGAAGATATGCCGATTATGTTGATTCAAAACCAGGGTGTGACTACTTTGATCAATAGTGGCAAAAAACAAACTACAGAGTTTACGATTCTCCCTCTGTTCCAAAAAGAAGGGATTAATCAAATTGACTTAGCGATCGCCACAGATTCTCAACTGGGAGAAGGTTGGCAGCGGATTAGTGAAAATGGCTTAGCGATCAAAAAATTATTCTTTAGCCCATCTACCAAATTAGTTTCACTAAATAAAAAATTAGAGGATAAGGGAACGAGCATTAGTGCTTTAGTCTTAGGAGGAGCGATCGCGCCCAATCCAAATCTCCAGATCGAGCTGCTTAGTTCATCCCCAACCTTAATCAGACTTACAACTGCTGAGACTAAATGGCTGTTTCTCGGAAATGCGGATGCCAAAAGTCAAAAACAACTATTGAGCCAACCTCGGCTTTTAGCTAAATTGGCTGCCAAAGTGTTGTGGTGGAATGGTTCCGATCTCGCACCCGAATTATTGCAAGCGATTAAACCTGAAGTCGCGATCGCTTCTCGTTCAATTTTGCCTGAGCCAGTAGTTGATCAAATTCAAAATGCGAATATTCGACTGTTCTCAACGGGACGCGATGGTGCAATTCAATGGACTCCTGCGAATCAGATACAAACTCTCAGAGAAGTCGAAGACACTGCTTCACCCTTGGGCTTCTGAGCAACTATTTAGGAAATGGACTCATTAATTCAATAGATGTTAAACGACTTCTACGCTTGATCAAGTGGTTGAGCATAAATCTTCTCGGCTTGGATCACAGTATGAACTTGCCAACTAATTTCAGTTTTTGGGAAATCTTGACGAAAATGAGCGCCTCTGCTTTCAGTGCGAAAGATTGCTGATCGGATCAATAAATAAGCATAATCGGTAAGGTTGCGAGTTTCTATCCAAATGCGAGAATTTGAACAGAGTTTAATTAACTCGGTTTGCCAAGTTTCTATTTGGCTTAAGCCTAATTCTAAACCTTCACGATCGCGGACGATGCCTGCGGTTTTCCATACTAACTCTTGAAGTTGGGATTTGATTTTGGCAGTATTATTGTCTGCTTCAGAAATTTGGATAGGATCCTGTTTGCAGGCAGATTTCCAAGCTAAGGGCAAAAACTCAGGTAGCTTAGTTGAACTTGGATCTAGATTCTGCGATCGCACTGCCATAGCTAATCTTTCACCAAATACAAAACATTCTAACAGCGAGTTACTCGCCAACCGATTTGCACCATGCACACCCGTACTTGCACATTCTCCCACTGCATATAATCCTGGAATGGAAGTTGCACCCATAGTATCTGTCGTAATCCCACCCATACAGTAGTGAGCCGCAGGTGTAACTGGAATTGGTTGAGCAAAAATATCAACTTGCCACTGTTGACAAATTTTAATAATGTTTGGGAATCGATGGGCAATCTTTTCTGGCGCGATCGCTTGCAAATCTAAGAACATAGTTGGTTCTTCTGTTTGTTGCAAATGACTGAATACCGCCCGACTGACAATGTCTCTGGGCGCAAGCTCACCCCTAGGATCGTAAGCAAAGGTAAAGCGATCGCCAGACCGATCAATTAAATATGCTCCCTCCCCTCTGACAGCCTCACTGATCAAAAATCTAGGCGCTCCTGGAATCGCTAAAGCGGTGGGATGAAATTGGACAAACTCTAGATCGCGCACTAATGCACCTGCTCGCCAAGCGATCGCTACCCCATCTCCTGTACTTGAGGGTGGATTGGTATTCTGGGCAAAAACCTGCGCACCGCCGCCAGTTGCTAGAACCACCACAGGCGCAAGTAAATAAATAATTTCTTGGTGGGAATTAAGCGCATAGACTCCGCCACAGATACCTGCCACCAGGCACAGATCAAGCACTAAAGTTTGATTCAATACCTGAATTTGAGGCTGAGCTAATACCTGTGCCGCTAAAGTATGTACTAAGGCACGACCAGTTGTATCTGCGGCATGGAGTACGCGTCGGCGTGAATGGGCTGCCTCTAAAGTTAAAGCCAAGGTGGTACCATCACGATCAAAATCTACGCCCAATGCTAATAATTGCTCGATCTGTCGCTTGGCAGAATTTACTAAAACCTCTACCACTGGGGGTTCACATAGACCATTTCCAGCTTTGAGCGTGTCTTCAGCGTGAAATTCAGGGCGATCGCTTGGATCAACTACTGCCGCAATTCCACCCTGTGCCCAGTCGGTCGCCGAAATTTGTAATTCATCCTTAGTCACCAAGCCAATCCGATAATTAGGATCGTGGGCGTATTCTTGCTGTAAGCAAAGTGCGG
>JBBRVV010000101.1:0-6755 GCA_038246525.1 Pseudanabaenales cyanobacterium | reverse complement strand
TTGTTTATCTAGAGCGGCAGTTGGCTCATCTGCCAATACAATTTTGGGACGATTGACCAATGCGCGGGCGATCGCTACCCGTTGTTTTTGTCCACCCGAAAGTGCTTTTGGTTTATAGTCAACTCTTTGCCCCAAGCCTAAGTCAGTCAGAATTTCGGCTGCCAGATCTGCGGGTCGTTTACCAGGATTATTTACCAAATCCAAAGACATCAACACATTCTGCCGCGCGGTGAGGGAGCCAAATAGGTTGTGCGCCTGAAAGATAAAGACAATATTTTTGCGAATACTAATCAAATCTCCCATGCCCTTGCTAACCATTTCGCGTCCTAATACCTGGAGACTGCCTTCCTTTGCTGATCGCAGTGCGCCAATTAAAGTTAAAAGCGTAGTTTTGCCCGAACCTGAAGGACCAGTCATGATCACAATTTCGCCAGCAAAAATATCCAGATTGACATCATAGAGAACCTGCTTTTGTAAATCTCCTTCACCGTAGTAAAAATTAAGATCGCGGATCTGAACTGAGGGTGCTGACTGCATATTCGGCATTTAATTAGGTTTGCTAAAATTCGAGCACTGTAAGTTAAGGAGAGGGTTTTGCCAATTCATAAGATTAAGGCGGTTCCTAAGAAACAAATTACCCAGGAATTACATCTTTAAAACCCATTGTGGGGCTACGCCCTGCGACCCTATCTTGAAAGTAGTAGGTAGAATCTTTCTAGGAATTCACCTAAAACTGGAGTGCAGCCCCAACCATCTTTCAGATTCGCAAAGCTAAGATTTTAGTGGCGAGGATTGTTGACCCTAACTATCATAACTTAAGCTTGATAGCTGGAAATTTAGCTAAAAGCGGAAAAACTAAAGGTAGGAAAACTTGAAGTGGAGCCGTAAAATCTAACTTCAATTACCTTTAGCATAATATAACTCCTTGTTGCTAGTGACGAAGCGTTCCAACTAATTAATTGCTCAGCCGAGCTATATCTCAAAATAAATATTTGTTCTAAGACTTGTAAAATTATAAGACTTGTAAAATTAACGGATTCGGTATTTTTGTATTAGTTCACTAAAATTTTAATTCAGTTGTGCAGAGTAACCAAACCGCTTATCATAAGTCAAATAGCAAAGCAATTAAGGAAACCACTCGGCTACTATGCTTCAAACGTTTGGCAATTTTTTAAATGATCTACCCATGCCTAGCGAATTTCTAGCCCTAGAGTTTTTGCTTGATTCGTCATCTCTTAAACAAAAATGGCGAAACAATGGGCTTTCTGCGGACTTCATGGCGGACTACTTTTCTACTTTTTTTCCTGGCGAACCGACTAAATCTCAAGTTAAAAATGCGGTGAGCTTTATTGCCAATGAATTATTAGAAAACACGATGAAATATGGTGATGACAGTTCACCTTTTCCTGCTAAGGTTTCCTTGTATTTGACTGCCAAAAAATTGATCTTTATCACTCAAAATAGCATTAAGCCCAAAGATATTCAAAAGTTTCAAGCCCTAATCGAAGAAATTCTAAGCGGTGACCCCAACGAGCTTTATGTGCAAAGATTAGAGGAAAATGCGGCTGCATCAGATCAAAATGATCAAGGAGTTTCTGGACTAGGTATTTTGACGATGATCATGGATTATACGGCTGAGTTTGGCTGGAAATTTGAAACTCAAAAGCCTGAGAAATCCCCTATAGAGATTCATCTAGTCACTACTATGGTGCAATTGAGTACTTAAACCAGCGGTCAGCATTAAGCATATTTTTTTTGTGAGCAAAATCGTGAATATAACCCAAGGAGAGAACTAAGCAGTGACTCAAATCAAAACTGAAGACTATAATGTGTTGTTAGAGCAAGAACCAAATGCAGTTATTTTTTCAGGCTCCTTGCGGCTAAATGGCATGGACGAATATGCGCCAATTGTAGATTTGCTTGACCAAGCAGTAGTACAAAATCCGCATGATTTAATTCTCAATATTGAAAATTTAGAATTCTTGAATAGTTCAGGGATCAATATGCTCTCTAAGTTTGTGATAAAAATGCGCCAAAAAGGAAAAATTATCATCTTAGTTAAAGGCTCTCAAACTATTCCCTGGCAAGCAAAGTCTTTAAAGAATCTCCAGCGCTTAATGCCTAGCTTAGAAATTGAATTAGTCTAAACCTGCTTTAATGTTAGCAAAACTTGAAATTAGCGAAACAAGTGAATATCTCCATTTATAATTGCAATATAGCTAAATAACCACAGCAAAATACTAAGGATAATGCGTGGATCGCGCAAGACAATTCGATCTGGTTCCTCTGTCCCCTCTTTGACCATGATCAAGTATTTGTAGTGCATCACCGCATATTGTACGATCGGCACCGTAATTACTAGAGTCGGGTTTTTGCTAGACGTAGTGGTAAATAGGGCATAGCTGATCACCGCCATCACGGCTGCATTATTTAGCAAAGAATCCAAAAAGGGGACGGTATATTGAGCTAAAACTGGGCGCTGTAAATTCTCTTTTCCTTGAAGCTCTTCTAATTCGGTGCGACGTTTGGCAAATCCCAGAAACATGGCTAAAAAGAAAGTACAGAGCGTAATCCAGGCGGTAGGTGTATCATCTAGAGCATAGATTCCTGCCAATAATCTCAGCACAAATCCAGTGGCAATACAGCCCACATCAAATAATGCTAAATGCTTTAGTTTTAGAGAGTAGGAAATATTTATACCCACATAGATCAGAAGGCAACCCAAGGTAGAAATACTCAGATTGTAAGCGCTAATAAAAGCGATCGCGGCTAAGACTAATGCTGTCGAAATCGCTACGGGAATCTTTACTTTGCCACTAGCTAAGGGACGAAACTTCTTTTTGGGATGTTGGCGATCGCGTTCAATATCTTGCAAATCGTTGAAAATGTACATCGCCGAGGCAGTAAAAGAGAATGCCGCAAAGGTAATTAACGCTGCAGCGATCGCTTGCCAATCTGTAAGCCTTCCACCAAATACCACTCCCGCTAAACAAGCAGTATTTTTGATCCATTGATGGGGGCGTAAAAGCTGAATTAATGGCGGCATATGCGCAAAATACCAATGAACAAGCAGACGATATCATAAGCCTATGCTTTAATTACACCTTTTGTCCTTCATCTTTAGAATCTACCTTTGAATTTGGGCTACTTCTTCAAGCGAGAGTCCTGTGAGTTGAGTAATTTGGGCGATCGGCATTCCCATAGCTAGCATATTTGTGGCAATTTGACGCATTGCTTTAATTTCACCTTTGACTTCCCCTACAGCTTCACCTTCTGCCAAAATCTCTTGGTAAATCACTGATTCCCTCATAATCTCGTTCCTTAATGCTCTTTGAATTAGTTCTCTATCTAATAATAACCCAGCCAAAACTGCGGTTGACGCCCTCAAATTTTTCTGCAAATTTTGATCTTTAACTAAGGTTCAGGCAGGAGGTTGGGATGGAAGTAGTTATAGACAATTTGCGCAATTTTATCACCAATCCCAGGTGTGGTGGTAATTTGTTCTAAAGTAGCTTGGCGGATATATTCAACTGAGTGGAACTTGGCTAAGAGTTGTTTTTGGCGATAATGTCCTAGTCCAGGAATCTGATCAAGGTGCGATCGCTGCATTCTTTGAGAACGTTTTTTACGGTGGAAGGTAATCGCAAATCGGTGGGCTTCATCGCGCAAGCGTCTTAATAACTGTACTCCTGGATGTTCGGCATCGGCGGCAACTGGTGCAGATGCTCCAGGTAAGAAGACTTCTTCTCTCTTTTTGGCTAAGCTAATCACATTCAACTCTGAAGTTAAACCCAACTTCTCAATTACGCTCATTACGGCTGAGAGTTGACCTTTACCACCATCGATCATAACTAAATCGGGGAAATCACTATTTTCTGTTAATATCTCTGCTGAATTTGCTTGGGAACGATCATAGCGGCGGAATCTTCGTTCTAACACTTCTGCTAAACTAGCGAAGTCATCGGAATGTCCGCTTTGGATTTCGGGATTCTTGATTTTATAGTGGCGATAGTGTTGTTTGGCTGGTAATCCATCGATAAAAACTACCTGACTGGCCACCGCATCTGAACCTTGAATGTGGGAAATATCATAGCCTTCAATCCGACTAGGTAAACTGGGTAGATTGAGCAATTCTGTGAGCGCTTCTAAGCTTTGATTGTTGCGATCGCTTAACTTTTGCACTCTAGCTAATTCATACTGGGCATTGCGTTCCACCATTTCAATCAATTCGGCTTTGGATTGTCGTTGAGGCGTAGAGATTTCCACTTTTCTGCCGCGTTTTTGCGAAAGCCAAGCACTGAGAATGTCAGATTCGGGCAATTCCAATTGAGTATGCACTTCTGCTGGAATCTCCACTGCTTCGCAAGTTTGGTAGTGGGCTTCTAGAGTGCGTTGCAAGATCATCTCTGGCTGGTCACTTTGACTATCTGCTACGAATGCCAATCTGCCAATTAGTCTGCCTGCACGGATTTGGAATAACTGAATGCAGGTATGGTGCTCGTTGCTAGCTAAAGCGATCGCGTCACGCGAGATTCGATCATCGGCAAGGGAAACTTTTTGATCTGCACCTAAATTCTTTAAAGTATTCACTTGATCCCGCAGGGTCATGGCTTTCTCAAAGTCTAGGTTTTCTGAGGCAAATTCCATTTTTGTTTCTAAGGTTTCGATTAATTCTCCTGCTCGTCCTTGGAAGATCATTGCCACTCTTTCCATCGTTTTATGATAGTCTTCGGGCGAAGTCAAACGCTGACAAACACCAGGACATAAGCCCAGGTCATAGTTCAAACAGGGACGATCTTTGAACATCGGAATCGGTCTTTGGCGTAATGGGAAGGTGCGTTTAATAATGCCTAAGGTGCGCTGAAGCGATCGCGAATCCACATAGGGTCCATAATAACGATCCTTGGCGCTGTTTCCTCTTCGCTTTCTAGTAATGAAAATGCGCGGATAGTCCTCAGACCAAGTAATACAGACATAGGGATATTTCTTATCGTCTTTGAGTAAAACGTTATAGTGAGGCTGATGCTGCTTAATCAGATTGTCTTCTAGAGCTAGGGCTTCGGCTTCGGTGTCAGTCACAATAAATTCAATTTCGCTGACCTGTCGCACCATCATCGCAATGCGGGGAGAGAGATCTTTAATTCCCCGAAAGTAGGAACGCACCCGATTTCGCAGGGATTTAGATTTACCGATGTAGAGAATCTGGTCGGTGCGATCGCGCATCAAATACACCCCTGACTCTAGGGGAATCTCTTTCAACCTTGCTTGCAGTTTCTCGGTTTGCTCTAAAAGGGTCACTCTTGCTCTATATCTATCAATCCTTATCCAGCTATCTTAACTTCCTATTAACCAGATTAGTTCTGTTCAAGACTTGCCCGCGACAGGTAGGCATTGACTTCAGTAAATAGCAGCTTGCCATCACGCTTAGCAATTTTTGCTTGCCAACTGGATACACCATTGAACGGGCGATCACTGAAATTGATTTTTTCGTAGGTAGTGCCTTGGACAATAGCGGATTGAGGATCAAGAATTTTTAACTGATCAATGATCATACGGTTACTATAAGCACGGTAGTGGGCAAATACAGTTGCCAAATTTTGGTAATATTCAGAACGATTAAAAATTACTGGCTCTGACTCAAGGCTGTAGATCGTGATTTGGGCATCGGCGGCGAAGTTTTCAATCATACGCTCTATTTGACCAGCATTGGCAGACTCTTCATTTTTGTGGATGAATGCTTTAAGCTCGGAAACTTGAATTGGTATAGGATTCTTTGTCTCCTGAAACTCCTGCGCAAATCCTGGCTGTCCTAGCCCTAAAATCAGCCCCAAAAACAACCAAATTAGATAGATTACGCATACAACTTTTTTTAAGAGAACTTTTTTAAGACTTATTTCTTTAAATATCATGGCTCGAACTGGAATCCATATTGGTATTACGATGTACCCTCCCAATGCGGAAAACGAATACTACTTGCCCACTGCCTATGTTAAGTCTATTCGCAATGCTGGTGGTGTGCCTATTTTACTGCCTGCGGGAGAAACTAACCTCGCCGCCATAGTTGAACTTCTAGACGGCATTCTGTTGCCTGGTGGTGGGGACATCATGCCTCAACTCTACGGCAGTGCTAACCATGAAGCTGTGTATGGAATTAGTCCAGATCGGGACAGTTGGGAAATCAGCCTAGCGAAAGCAGCGATCGCTAATCAAATTCCACTTTTGGGCATCTGTCGCGGATTACAAGTAGTAAATGTGGCTTTTGGCGGTAACTTGCACTTACATTTACCCGACCAGTTTAGCGATCGCTTACCTCACCGCAGTGAGTTACCAATTGGCTGTACCCAGCATTCTGTAAAAATCTCTAGCCCTAGTCGGCTTCAGCAAGCATTGCAAGTTTCAGAAACCACGGTTACTTCCTGGCATCATCAAGCAATCGATCAACCTGCGACCGATTGGCAAGTTGTAGCCATAGCAGAAGATGGTGTGATTGAAGCGATCGAGCACAAAAATCATCCCTGGGCGGTGGCAGTACAATGGCATCCCGAACTTTCGCCTGAATGCGAAGCCCAACAGTCTTTATTTAAGGCATTCGTTCAAGCCGCTAGATAGACTAAGGTAAAGCAAGAAAAAAATCCTTAGATTTGTTCAGGATTGATGCCTAAGGATCTTAGATAAGCCGCAAGTTTTTCTTTTTGTTGCCGCTCTTGTTGAGAAATTAACTTTTCTTGTTCAGCCTTTAGACGTTCTTGTTCGGC
>JBBRVV010000100.1:0-6766 GCA_038246525.1 Pseudanabaenales cyanobacterium | reverse complement strand
TTGATAAATTGATTCGCTAGGATTCTCTTTCACTCGAATCATCGCAAAAGCAGGAGAAAGCCCTAAATCTCGGAAGCGATTGGAAATTAAATCAATTGGCTGATCTTCGCCGCCAAAACACTCAAACAACCCCAAAAATTGCTTCTCATTTGCGGCTGCCAGGATTGTGCCGATCGCCATTTCAGCCGAGGCAGGGGGCATTCCAATTACTAGAGCAGCAGCTTGTTCTACGGCAGCCCGAATTTCTTGCAAGTCAGCAGCATTCAAATCTACCATCTCCACCGCTACGCCAGTTTTGGTGATTCCCTTGGCAATAGCTTGAGATAAGCGATCGCTAAAACCATAGCCAGACAGATAAAATACCGCTACATTGGTTTCGCCCTTAGTTTGAGATTCGCTCCAAGTCCGATAATTGGCAAGCATAGGCTCAAGGTGGTGGCGCAAAAGTGGTCCATGCCCCGTAGCAATCGTGGTAAATCCTGGCAAGTCATCCATTCGCTTCATCGCTGCCAAAACTGAGCGCGCATTAGGTGCCATCAAACAGTCATAATAAAAACGATAGTCAGGCATGATTGTGGTTAAGTCTTCGTCGTAGGTGCGGCGATCGCAGAAGTGCATGCCAAATACATCACAAGTAAAAAGAGTCTGGGTTTGAAAATCATAGGTCAGCATCGTATCGGGCCAATGCAAGTTCGGCGCACTTACAAACTGAAGAATATGCCCCTGTCCTAGATCAATCTGATCACCATTTTTGACAATTTGAGCTTGGAAAGCCTGATGCATAAAGCCAGCTAAAAACTGAATTGCCACTTTGCTGCCGATTACAATTGCCTGAGGTGCAAGATCTAAGATATCTTTGACCAACCCGCTATGATCTGGTTCGGTATGGCTAATAATCAAATAGTCAATCGTAGTCGGATCGACTAATTTCTGGAGCAGATCCAGATAAAGCTGGCGGAATTTGGCGTGGGAGGTATCAACCAGGGCGGTTTTATCTGCTTGGATCAAAAAAGAATTATAAGTGGTGCCATTATTCAAACCAAACTCGATGTCGAAGCGATCGCGATCCCAATCCAAAGATCTAATAGCCAGGGTTTGAGCAGCAATCTCTTCGGTTTGCATAGATAGGCGGCGTTCTTTACCCACTTGATCTACAATCGTTACCAGATCATCAGGATTACCCAGAGATTGAAGATCAAGATCAGTGTCGGCTTTGAGATTTGAGCCTGATGTAGCTCTTTCTGTTACTAAGGTCATGGCTTTAGTTCCTGATAAGTAGTTACACCCATTATCGCCCAGACATTGATTTAGAGCGCTAACTCCCAATTAGAAGTTTTAATCGATAGTATAAGAATTTACTTATAGCTCACAAGTTTGCGCAGACAAGTCCAAAAAATCTTGATCAAATGTTAAGATTAGTAACACAAACAACTTTTATAAAACCTTTTAATGACTTTAATTAGAAATCGTAGCAAGTTCTTGGTTTTAGCGGGTAGCTATCATGAGTACTTGGAGTGGCGCAATCAAGCTCGGCAGGTAAATGGTTGCCAATTTATTGAATCCCTAGAAGATATTGAAGGACATATTGGCTATGGCGTAGAGGTTATTCTCTATGGTACTTACAAGTCTAATCCTCTATTCAAAACCTTGCAATTTCAAACCTTGTTAGAAGAATCCAAGTCTCCATTTAGCAAATATATTAGGAAATAGCAAAATTCCTGAAAATATTAAGTAGATTTTACTAACTGACGGCACTTGTTCCATAGCGTGAAGCTGTCTTAAGTTTAATTGGGTCTACCTAATTAACCATTATTGAGATTTCTGCGATCGCATGTACCCCCGAAATTATCCATACTCCCGACTATATTTCACCAGATCAATTAGATTTTCTGTAACAGTTCCAACTATTTAGATATGTCTTTCGATGCTAATCTATGGGAAAAATTAGCTTTAGGAGCAAGGTAAATGGGGCGAGCTGATAAGGTAGTGTTGGCGTATTCGGGCGGCGTGGATACTTCGGTCTGTATCCCATATCTCAAGCAGGAATGGGGCGTAAAGGAAGTGATCACCCTAGCTGCCGATCTGGGGCAAGGAGATGAGCTAGAACCGATTAGGCTCAAGGCTTTAAGCTCTGGCGCTAAATTATCCCTGGTTCAAGATGTCACCGCCGAATTTGTCAAAGATTATGCCTTCCCCGCAATTCAGGCAAATACGCTGTATGAAAATCGTTATCCCCTCACTACTGCGCTAGCCCGTCCTTTGATTGCCAAAATTTTGGTTGATGCTGCCGAAAAATATGGTGCAGATGCAGTAGCCCACGGTTGTACAGGTAAAGGAAACGATCAAGTGCGTTTTGATGTAGCGATCGCTGCGCTCAACCCAGATATAAAAGTATTAGCACCTGCGCGTGAATGGGGAATGAGCCGTGAACAAACCATTGCCTATGGCGAAAAATTTGGCATTGATTCGCCTGTGAAAAAATCCTCTGCTTATAGTATTGACCGTAACTTATTGGGACGCAGTATTGAAGCTGGGATTTTGGAAGATGCTTGGCAAGAGCCACCAGAGGAGATTTATTTGTTGACTAAAGCGATCGCTGACACGCCAAATCAGCCTACTTATACTGAGATTACCTTCAATCAAGGAATTCCCGTAGCCTTAGATGGTAAAGCCTTAAATCCAGTGGAATTGGTAACAGTATTGAATGCGATCGCTGGCAATAATGGTGTGGGTAGAATCGATATGGTTGAGAATCGCCTAGTGGGTATCAAGTCCCGCGAGATCTATGAGGTTCCAGCCATGTTGAGTTTGATCTTGGCCCATCGGGATTTAGAATCGATTACGCTCACCGCAGATTTAAGCCAGTATAAGCGAGGAATTGAGGAAACCTACGCCAAAATGATCTACAACGGTCTTTGGTATAGCCCACTCAAAGCAGCTTTGGATGCCTTCGTTTTAGAGAGCCAAAAGCGTGTTTCGGGTACGGTGAGAATGAAGTTCTTTAAAGGGAATGCTACCATTGTCGGGCGGAAGTCTGAATATTCGCTCTACGATGAAGACTTGGCAACCTATACCGATGCCGATCGCTTCGATCACAAAGCAGCCGAAGGCTTTATCTATGTTTGGGGAATGCCTACCCGTGTTTGGGCGCAAAAAATGCGTGAGTAATGGAATTCTCTAATCTGCTCTCGTCTTTATCTAAAGATCTGCGTCAATATGGGGTTCTGAATATTCTACCTAGTTGGAATGGAATCCCTACTGACTTAAAATTTAGCCCAGAGGTTAGCCAAACAACTCTTACCCAAACTTGGCAATTACCTGAAAAAATCCAAAATCTATCGCTTCAAGCAATCACCGTGAGGTTAGCTTTAGTGTGGTGGGCGGACATAGCAGAAGTTTGGGGAAATGGAAAGAAAGTAGTAGTAGGCGATCTATTTGATCAAAAATGCCGAATTCTCTTAGGTAAAGATGTTCAAGTAGATGAGAAATTTGAGCTAGAAGTAAGACTCTGGAAACCAAAACACGATCGCTTAGGTTTTACCACTTCTGAAATTCTATTGGAATATCCTCATACTGCCTGTGATCCAGGTAAATTTGCCATTGAGTTAGAGATTCTGTTAGCTTGTTTACCAATTTTAGAGAAAGAAGAGCCTTCCCTAAGTCAAATCCTTGAGCCTTTTTGTGTGCGCCTACAGAACTTCTGCGAAAAGGATTTTATGCTCGAAGACCTAAGAGAATTAGCAGAGATCCGTGAGCTTCTCTTTCCTTTATCATCATTTTTGAAACAAAAGAAAATCTATATTTTAGGTAATTCTCACATAGATATTGCGTGGCTCTGGACAATTAAAGAAACCAAGCAAGTCATGCAGCGCACCTTCTCTTCAACCTTGGAATTACAGAAAACCTATCCTGAGCTAGTCTTTAATCAAAGTTCTGCTCTCGCTTATCAATGGATTAGTGAAGAGAATCCAGAGCTATTTAACCAAATTAAAGAAGCGAGCGCTGCAAAAAAATGGGAGCCGATCGGCGGAATGTGGGTAGAGCCTGACTGCAATATACCCAGTGGCGAATCATTAATTAGGCAAATTCTCCACGGGAAAAGATATTTTCAAAAAGAATTTGATCAAGAAATAAAAATAGCTTGGTTACCAGATACCTTCGGCTTTAATTGGCAATTGCCACAGATTCTAATCAAGAGCGGATTTACAGCATTCATTACTCAAAAATTTACCTGGAATGATACCAACAAATTTCCCTACTCAGCTTTTTGGTGGCAAGGAGTAGATGGTAGTCAAATTTTTACCTATTTTTCTAATCCATTGGGAATGGGAATCGAACCTGTAGCGATCGCCCAACATTTAGCCGATCACGCACAAAAACATGACCTAAATCAGTGTCTCTGGCTCTATGGCGTAGGTGATCATGGTGGTGGAGTAACTGCCGATATGTTAGAAATGGGCAGAGAATGGAATCAATCACCGCTATTTTTTGATCTAATTCCTTGCTCTGCTGGAGATTTTATCCAGAAATTGCAACAGAAAATAAAATTAGAAGAGATTGATTTACCAGTTTGGCAAGATGAACTTTATTTAGAATTCCATCGTGGTACCTATACTGCCAAAGCCGATCAAAAACTCAAAAATCGTAAGACGGAAATATTACTTACTAATCTTGAGAAAATTTACGCGATCGCTTGTGTTCTTGGAATTAACCAATACCCTCAAGCTCAATTAGATCGTGCATGGCAGCTATTGCTCACTAATCAATTCCACGATATTCTAACTGGCACATCTATTCCAGAAGTTTTTGCAGATGCAGATTTAGGTTGGGAAGAGATTCAACAAATAGGTGATTCTCTACTTGCTCCCTTTAAAACTTTCAACCTTTTAGACTCAAAACTAGAATTCTCACTTTGGAATCCCCATAGTTGGCACATAAGCAATCTAGTGGAAATCCCTAAATCTAAGTTTAATCTTTTTGAGCAAAATCAATATTTCTCTATCCTGCAAGCTAATCAACCAATTCAAATCCAACAGACAGATGATTCTATTCTCTTTTTAGCCGAAAATTTGCCGAGCATGGGTTCTACTAAGTATGAGATTATTCCTACCAATACCCAAAACATAGATAAATCTCTTCTACTTAAGGCTTCTCTAGAACTATTAGAAAATCCCTATCTTAAAATTTACCTTGATCCAAGTTCAGGCGAGATCATCCAAATTCATGACAAACGTACAGCTAGAAATTTGTTGAGTGCTCCCATAAATTTACAGTTTTTCCAAGATCAAGGACAATATTGGGATGCCTGGAATATCGATCCAAACTATCAAAACCATCAATTAGAATCATCAAAGCTTGAATCTATTTCAATTAAGGAATCTGGGAAATTACGGGTTTCAATTCAAACTATCTCAAAGTTTCGCAATTCTACTATCCAGCAAGAGATTCAACTTGAGCTATTCTCTGCTCATCTCACAGTTAAGCATCAAATCGATTGGCAGGAATCCCGAATCTTAGTAAAGGCTGCCTTCCCTGTCAGTTTCAGCGCAGATTTTGCCACCTATGAAATCCCAATGGGAACAATCAGTCGCAGCACCATAGGCGAAACATCAGCAGCAAAAGCAAAATTTGAAGTGCCAGCCCAATATTGGGCAGATTTAAGTGCTGATGGAATCGGATTGAGTGTCTTGAATGACTGTAAATATGGCTATGATGCCCAACCAGACTGCTTGAGACTCACTTTATTAAGAAGCCCCGAATGGACTTGCCCTGATAGCGATCGCGGCATTCATAGCTTTTCCTATCGTCTGATCCCTCACCAAGGAGATTGGCGCGAAGCGGGAATTGTTAGAGCGGCATATGAATTTAACTCGCCACCTTTAATTCTTTCAGGCTTTCCTTGTTTGGATCACTTTTTAACTATCTCTCACCCAAATATTATAGTTTCTGCGTTTAAGCGACGGGACGGATCACCAGGTGAATCGCTTCACCTACCTAATCTTTGGATTTTACGCTGCTATGAATCAGTGGGAGAGCATACTCTAGCAAAATTTGATTTCCTGTTAGATCTTCTTTCTCTTAAATCGCTAGATTTGATCGAGATTGAAATTGAGTCTCTGATTTATGATTCCTCTTCTTTCTCTATACCTTTTTTACCCTATGAAATCAAAACTTTCGGCTTAGAATTCAGATTAGATAAGCGTCAATCTTCGCTCTTTGATCACTCTCCTCGCTAAATCTTGCCTTCCTTAGCTGCCATAGAGAGAATCAAATCTATTACGCGATTAGAATAACCCCACTCATTGTCATACCAGGAGATCACCTTAAAGAAGTTAGAATTTAATTCAATTCCTGCACCTGCGTCAAAAATGCTAGAGCGTGCATCACCGCGAAAATCCATTGAAACAACTTCTGCTTCGGTGTAACCTAAGATTCCTTTGAGACTTCCCTCAGAGGCGGACTTCATTACTTCACAAATCTCTTTGTAGCTAGTAGACTTCTGCGTTTTAAAAGTTAAGTCCACCACTGATACATCGGGGGTAGGCACACGAAAAGCCATACCTGTCAGTTTACCCTTTAGTTCTGGCAATACTAAAGCTACTGCCTTTGCTGCTCCCGTAGCCGATGGAATAATGTTTTGGGCTGCACCTCTACCACCACGCCAATCTTTCTTGCTGGGGCCGTCAACTGTGGGCTGAGTAGCCGTCATTGCATGAACTGTGGTCATTAAGCCTTCAGTCAAACCAAAATTATCTTGAATCACCTT
>JBBRVV010000099.1:0-6771 GCA_038246525.1 Pseudanabaenales cyanobacterium | reverse complement strand
GGCGATATTTTCCAGGTGGTGTTATCCCAAAGGTTAACCACAGATTTTAGCGGTGATCCTTTTAGTCTCTACCGATCGCTTAGGTCAATCAATCCCTCTCCCTACATGGCTTACCTAAATTTTGACACCTGGCAGCTAATTGGCTCAAGTCCAGAAATCATGGTGAAAGCGGAAAAGTCGGGAGATAAGTTGGTAACCGTAGTACGGCCGATCGCTGGTACAAGACCTAGAGGCAAAACTGAACAGGAGGATCAGGACTTAGCGGCGGATTTACTAGCAGATCCCAAAGAAGTTGCCGAACATATTATGTTAGTCGACCTGGGGCGTAACGATCTAGGGCGTGTCTGTCGCAGTGGCTCAGTGGTGGTTGATCAGTTGATGAAAATTGAGCTTTATTCCCATGTGATGCACATCGTCAGTAATGTGGTGGGTGAGTTAGCCGAAAACCAGACTCCTTGGCAGTTATTACAGGCCTGCTTTCCTGCGGGCACAGTCAGTGGAGCACCCAAAATTCGAGCAATGCAGATTATTCATGCTTTAGAGGGCGATCGCCGTGGCGCATATTCTGGGGCATACGGTTACTATGACTTTGAAGGGCAATTAAATACAGCAATTACGATTCGGACAGCGATCGTCAAGGATGGTAAGGCGATCGTGCAGGCGGGAGCGGGTCTGGTTGCAGATTCCGATCCTGAAACTGAATACCAAGAAACTTTAAATAAAATGAAAGCGATGCTGGAAGCAGTACGCTGCCTGAGCTAGATACCTATAGAAATGCTGGAAGATCTGAGATTCCGTAACCCTAACCTAATTTGGAGTACCGTCGTTGCGGATACGCTGGTCCGTGCTGGCGTAAAGACCGTTTGCATATCTCCAGGTTCTCGATCTGCCCCTTTAGTGGTCGCGATCGCTGCCCAAGCTAGATTACAAAATAGTCTAGAAGCCTTAGTCCATATTGATGAAAGATCAAGTAGCTTCTTTGCCCTGGGCTTAGCCAAAGCCACCAAAACGCCTGTGGTACTAATCTGTACTTCTGGAACCGCCGCCGCCAACTATTTTCCTGCAATCATCGAAGCACACTATAGCCAGGTGCCTTTGATCGTACTCACTGCCGATCGCCCACCTGAGTTAAGAGACTGTGGTGCTGGACAAACCATTGATCAAATCAAAATCTATGGCGAATATGTGCGCTACTTTTTTGAAGTGGGCAAGCCTGAAATGAGTGAGTTACGGTTGCAACAAGTGCGATCGCTAATCTATCGAGCCGTTCAAATCTGTCAAAGTCCCCAGTCAGGCGTAGTCCATCTCAATTTTGCCTTTGCCGATCCGCTTGCACCTGTTTATCAAGAAGTTGTTGCTCCCATAGTCTCCCTAACAAAATCCTGGCTTGCTGCCCCACCCACCCACCCCCAGAGTCTTATAACTAATCTTGCTGATCAAGCAACTGTTTCAGCTATTGCCAACCAGATTCAACTAGCCCAAAGGGGAATCATTGTGGTAGGCGGTTTTAGCCAAGCTGCTCCAGGGTTTGAGCAATCAGTCAAAAAATTAGCCGAGATTACAGGCTTTCCCCTCTTTGCCGAAGCAACGGGAATTTGTCGCGGTGACACTATTAGTACCTATGATTTCTTTTTGCGATCGCCCGAACTTAACTTTTCCCCTGACCTAATTATCAGATTTGGCGAAATGCCTACTTCCAAAAGTTTCTTTAAATGGCTAAATAGGTTTCCTGACTCTCAACAAATAATTATAGGTAGCCCGATTAATAACGATCCTACCTATGGAAATACTCAGTTTCTACCTGTAGATGCCTTGGATCTAAGCGATCGCTTACTAGAAATTCTTACTCACCGTCCCCAAAATCCTAAGTTTAGCCAACTGCATCTTCTAATCAAAGAGACAATTAGCGAATTTATGGCTCCGATCGCTGAACTCTTTGAAGGCAAAATCTACCATGAATTAGCGCAATGGTTACCCAATCACCTCCAAATTTATGTAGCGAGTAGCAGTGCGATTCGAGATTTAGATGCTTTTTTTCATGGTATGCAACAAATCAAATTCCTGGCAAATCGTGGAGCCAATGGGATCGAAGGCACAATCTCTTCTGCTTTAGGTGCGAGTTGGACAAGCGAAGTTCCAAATATTTTGATCTGCGGCGATTTGGCTTTTTACCATGATTTGAATGGGCTAATGGCAGCGAAACAGTATTCGATCAATCTGACCATAATTTTAATTAATAATGATGGTGGCGGAGTTTTCCAGATGTTGCCGATCGCTGGATTTGATCCACCCTACGAGCAATTTTTTGCTACACCTCACGGACTAGATTTTGCGCCAATTGTGCAGGCTTACGGTTGCAAATATCACCTGATCCAAACCTGGGTAGAATTTCAAACGCTAACTCTGCAATCTCTGATAGAGCCAGGCGTAAAAGTCTTAGAGCTAAAAACCAATCGCCATCAAAGTCATAGTCTGAGACAGGAGTGCGATCGCTTAATTCAACTAAAAATTTCTGAATACCTGAAATCTTAGCCAAAAAATCAAGCTAAGATAGTTACGCCAGCTTTCAGAGAAATCTTAGGGAAACTAATGAAAAGGAATCCGCATCAATCGCTAAAGGTTACTAAGAAAAAAACCCAAAAAGTTCCTCTAATCGCCGTCATCCTGGCACCTTTCGTTGTACTTAGTTTAATTAGTTTGGCAATTTCTGAGAGCATTTCCTGGCGAAATCGAGAGGATAGCATAAGACAGCTTTCTAGCCAAATTCGCACGATGGCAGTGAGCCGAATCAATAACTACTTAGATACATATCTTGAATCCGCCGAACAAATTAATCTAGTTGCGCTCCAAGCAATTCAGATGGGTATTCTCAATCCTAAAGATTATTTAACCACTGGGAAGTTTTTCTGGAAATTAATGAAGGTTTTTCCAACCGTTGGCTATCTAAATTTTGGCACTAAAGACAATTATTTTATCGGCATCGAACGACTAGACAATCAGAATCTTACTTGGAATGAGTCATCGCCACGACTAAAATCAGGACTACTCCACGCCTTTAGCCTTGATGATCAAGGGAATATTGCTAAACCACTCAATTCAGTGCCAAACTATCCACTGACCCAGGAAGCATGGTTTGCCGAAACCGTAAAAGTCGGTAAACCCATCTGGAGTAGTATTTATAATTGGGAAGAGAGACCAGATATGCTCTCAATTTCCCGAAATTATCCAATCTATACTGGTAAAAATCAAGAGTTGTTGGGTGTGCTGGGTTCTGATTTGATTCTCACCCAAGTTAGCGCCTTCCTGAAAGATTCTCAACTTACCCAAAACTCGCGGGTATTTATCATTGAGCCAAATGGACAACTGGTAGCAACCTCATCTGGTAAAGCTTTTGTGACTAAAGATGGTCGAGCAAGAAGACTCTTTGCCAATCAAAGTAGTGACCTAAGGGTAAAAATAGCTGCCGAAGCGATTCGCACCCAAATCCCAAGCTTAATTAATCTGGTTCAGCCCACCGAGTTTGACATCACCACCGAACTTGCGACAGAATACTTACAAATTGCACCGATTCGCTACGGCAGTGGTTTGAACTGGTTGGTGGTCACTCTTATTCCCCAGTCAGATTTTGGCGCAAACTTAGAGCAGGATCGTCATGTCTTCTTTTCCATCGGCTTTCGTTCGATTGTGGCGGTTTTAATCCTGGGTTTTATTCTTTCCCGTTGGTTTGTACGGCCCTTACTGAATGTGGGAGAGGTGGCAAAAGCGATCGCTGAAGGTGACTTTACTAAATCGATCAAAAATCAATGGATTACCGAAATGTCTACCCTAGCCGAATCCTTTAATCAAATGACGTGGCAGCTTTCTAGCTCTCTTAGTAGTTTAGAAGAAAGTAATCGCAATCTGGAAGATAGGGTAGAGGAACGCACCAATGCACTTAAGCAATCGGAAGAGAAGTTCTCCACTGCTTTTAATTCTAGTCCTAATCCCATTGCCTTAATTAAGATTCCTGAAGGGGTTTTTGCGGAGGTAAATGCTACCTTTTTGGAACTTCTGGGTTATGACAATCAAGAAATCATTGGTAAATCGCCCGAAGAGTTGAAGCTAATCAATCGCCGCCATTTAGTAATTATGAATCGGATTTTAATGGGTTTGGGCGAAGTGAAAAACTATGAAGTTGACTTGCATAACAAAAAAGGTGAAGAAAAAACAGTTTTGATTTCCTTGGAAATGACAGACTTTGGTAGCGATGTCTATATTTTAATGATTGCCAGCGATATTAGCGATCGCAAAGTAGCCGAGATTGAGTTACAAAAAGCCAAAGAAGCGGCGGAAATTGCCAATGCCGCAAAGGGCGAATTTTTAGCAAATATGAGTCACGAACTTCGCACACCTCTGAATGGCATCTTAGGTTTTGCCCAAATTTTGCAGCGATCGCCTCAACTTACCACCGAAGATCAAAAGGGTGTCGATATTATCTATCAGTGTGGCAATCATCTTTTGACCTTAATTAACGACATTCTCGATCTCTCCAAAATTGAAGCCGACAAAATGGAACTCTATCCCCATGATTTCCATCTGCCCAATTTTTTACATGGAGTAATGGGAATCTGTATGGTAAAAGCTCAACAGAAGAATCTCCTATTTGAGACAGAATTAGATCTAAACTTACCTGTAGGCATTTACGCCGATGAGAAGCGCATTCGTCAAGTGTTAATTAATCTCCTAGGCAATGCAATTAAATTCACCGACCAGGGAAGTGTGATCTTGCGAGTTTCGCTATTGAATGAAAATTGTCCTGCCTATGCTCCTGGCGAATGTAGCACCATTAGATTTGCGGTAATTGATACAGGCGTAGGTATGACGGAAGTTGAACTAGAACGGATTTTTATGCCCTTTGAGCAGGTGGGAGATCCTACCAAACGCAGTGAAGGCACAGGTTTAGGTTTAGCAATCACTACCAAGATTGTGAAGATGTTAAGTGGAAATATAAGCGTAGAAAGTAAAAAAGGTCAGGGTAGCACTTTCATCCTCGATCTTCCGCTCCAACTTTCAGGCGAATGGCAAATTCTCAGTCAGCCAATTATTCAAAATCGTATTACTGGTTATATCGGTAATAAACATCGCATTTTGTTAGTAGATGATAAATGGGAAAATCGAACTCTGCTGACAAATCTACTTTCGCCTTTGGGTTTTCAAATTATGGAAGCAAACAATGGTAAAGAGGGGTTAGCCAGTATTTCTCAATTCAAACCAGACTTGATTATCACTGACCTCGTAATGCCGCTAATGGATGGTTTTGAGATGACCAGAGAAATTCGTACCTATCCTGAATGGCAAGATATTCCGATAATTGCATCTTCTGCTAGTGTGTTTGACAATAACAAGCTCCAAAGTTTAACTGCTGGCTGTAATGATTTCTTGTCTAAACCAATTCAAACTCAAGAACTCTTAGATGCACTCAAGCGATTCCTGGAATTAGAATGGATTATGGATGCTACGCCGCTTTTAGCCAAAGAGATTCCCTCCCAAGCGATCGCTCCACCAGGCGAACAGGAACTAGATCACATTTATAATCTAATTCAAAAAGGACGGATTACCCAAATTGAAGAATATGCCGCCAAATTGGAAACAACGAATCAAGATTGGATTCCCTTCGCCCAAAAAATCAGCCAATTCGCCCAAGACTTTGATCTAGAAGCAATGGAAAAATTTCTTCAGGTCTATCGCACCCATCAACCAATCTAAGCCTAACCGAGAGAAGTTTGATAACGCTTATTCACTTCTTGCCAGTTCACCACATTCCACCAAGCCTTAAGATAATCAGCACGGCGATTTTGATAATTCAAGTAGTAGGCGTGTTCCCATAGATCATTGCCCAAAATTGGATAATCTCCAGTCATCAGGGGGCTATCTTGATTAGCGGTACTGGTCACCTGCAATTTGCCTGCTTTATCTCTTACTAGCCATGCCCAACCACTACCAAAGCGACTGGTTCCCGCTAGGTTAAATAATGACTGAAACTCAGCAAAACTGCCAAAAGTAGCTTTAATCTCGGTAGCGATCGCGCCAGTTGGTTCTCTGAGTTCGCCTGATTTTGGCGCGCTCATAATTTGCCAAAACATCGAATGATTAATATGCCCGCCGCCGTTATTCCGAATCGTAGTCCTAATCGCTTCAGGATACTGATCGAGATTGGTCACCAATGCTTCTAAGGATTTTGGCGCTTCTAACTGCGGATATTTAGCAAAAGCTGTATTTAGCGCACTAACATAGGCGGCATGGTGCTTGTCATGGTGGAATTGCATCGTGGCTCGATCTATGTGTGGCTCTAGGGCTTTGTAGGCATAGGGTAAGGGTGGCAGCGTAAAAAGAGATTTAGGCGCAGTTTGGGCAAAGGCAGATTCTGACCCTGGGGCTGACCATAAATTTGGCTCTAATCCCACAAAGGCAAAGAGAGAGAAAGTCCCAAAACCAGTTAATAGATTTCTGCGTTTCATAATTTAAATTCCTTCAATTTCAAATTGGGGTATAGCGATCGCCGCAAAGGCAAAGGCTAAAACTAGCGGCATGGGACAATTAAAGCCACAGCTAAATATTACAGCGATCAAAGCGATCGCTAAAGTGATGATTGCTAGGTTTTTTTCCTCGTAGCTCATTCCCTTTTCAGATTTGATCTCACGCAGAATCTTTCTGGGGATCGGCTCAGGCATCACCGCATTTGGCGGAAAAGCCCAATAATTTGCCTGTCTTTCAATCACTAAATCTGTCCAG
>JBBRVV010000098.1:0-6789 GCA_038246525.1 Pseudanabaenales cyanobacterium | reverse complement strand
ACGGACAATTAACCCTGTCCATCCGGCGCATCGAGTATATGCGGGCCTGGGAAAGAGTGCGACAACTGCAAGCAGAAGATGCCACGGTGCGATCGCAAGTATTTGCCACCAACCGCGGCGGCGCACTCGTCAGAATTGAAGGGTTGCGAGGCTTTATTCCCGGTTCTCACATCAGTACCCGCAAACCGAAGGAAGAATTAGTCGCCGAAGAATGACCATTAAAATTCTTAGAGGTAGACGAAGACCGCAACCGCCTAGTGTTGAGTCACCGTCGCGCCTTAGTCGAACGGAAGATGAACAAGCTGGAAGTTGGCGAAGTGGTGATCGGCTCTGTACGTGGTATCAAGCCCTATGGTGCATTTATCGACATCGGCGGCGTAAGTGGACTGTTGCACATTTCCGAGATTTCCCATGAACATATCGACACTCCACACAGCGTCTTCAATGTGAATGATGAAGTGAAGGTAATGATCATCGATCTTGATGCAGAACGCGGCAGAATTTCGCTTTCGACCAAGCAACTTGAAGCTGAACCTGGCGACATGGTGAAAGATCCTCAGCTAGTCTATGACAAAGCGGAAGAGATGGCAGCTAAGTATCGTGAACAGATGACTAATCCGCCTGTAAGTATGACTATCCCCGTAACTGTCTCGGTGGAAGAAGCTGTGGAGTAAATTAATTTTTCTTTGACAAAATAATATAACTCAGGGGTGTATAAACACCTCTTTTTTACTTTAAAGGTTTATCTCTTAGCGTTGCAGATCTTAAGGCTGGGAGAAGAATCACTTTTACCTACATTCAGCAGGTTAAATTAGTAAAAGGGTATTTAGGAGATTTCCGAAAATAAAACTACCCATTATTTAGGGAGAATTAAGATATACCATTTGGGTAACAATGGATTGCGTTCCAGTCTTGATTCAAACTCAAGCATAGCTATATTTGATAGAGAGATGCCTTTTGAATAAATCTTTTGACTCAACTTGACGATGAATGAAATTCCTTTCCAAGTCATAGTTTTTGCCCAAGCTAACATCGTATGAACATTAATCAGTTGAGTACCATTCCAGTGTTGCTCAAGAATGCGCCAACAGCACTTAATAAGATTGTATTTGCTATGGTAAGGGGGGTAATAAAGTAGTTGAATTGGTTTTTTGATAAGGTCTGAGAACTCTTTATTCTTTATTCTGACTAAAAATTCTCTTAATCATCAAAAGTGGGCTGAAAGCGATATCTTATGTGAGTATAAAGCTCAACAATCGACTGAACCGAAGGCTCGTCCTACATTACATTGGATTCTTCAGTCTTTTTTGTCTGTTAATTTAGTCCTTATTAATCACCTTAAGTTCCAGATCAAGCTCTCTGATAGGCAAAATCTCATCTTACAATTCCTTCCTCCACCTTCTCGTAAATATTATTTTTTGTCCGAGATCACCTGCTGAATGTAGGCTAAATCTGATTGAGATTTTATGGCGTTTTATGAAGTACGAATGGATTGCTCGAAGTGCCTATGAGTCTTGGCAATCTTTGGTAGATTTTGTCGAAAAAATGCTCAAAGAATTTGGGCAAAACTATGTAATTAATTTTGTCTAACTACTTACAAGATAGCGTAAAATTGGGCGTTGGGTAATAGTGAGATGATTTTACAAATTTACGCGGTTAAAGCTGTTACTGCGGTTACGCCCCCAACCCCAATCTTTATTCAAACGTGCAATGCCTCAAAATATGCTTCAAGAAAATTTCTACAGAGAAAGATTGACAGTTGCCAATTCTCCATAACCAGCTTCAATCAGGGCGCGATCGCGAATCCGACAGGAATCACATACGCCACAGGGTTTTGCCTCGCCTAAATAACAAGACCAGGTTTTAGCAATTGGTACTCCCAACTTAATTGCCCGATGCACAATGTCGGTTTTAGAATCATAAATTAACGGTGCAATTAGTTGAATTGGTTCACCTTCAAGCGCAACTTTGGAGGAGAGGGCTGAAAGATTTCGCCAAGCCGCTAAGTATTCAGGGCGGCAATCGGGATAGCCAGAATAGTCCACCGCATTGATTCCCAAATAAATTGCCTTTGCGGATTTGGCTTCTGCGAGAGAAAGCGCGATCGCGATAAATACGGTATTTCTGCCTGGCACATAAGTATTGGGAATTTGATTGCCCAGATTCTGCAAAGCTATGCCCTGATTAGGGATTGCTATATCTTGATCTGTCAGCGCTGAGCCGCCCCAAAGCGAGAGATTTACCTCAATTTGTAAATGTTCGCTAATGCCTAAATCTTCAGCCACTAATCTTGCCGATGTCAATTCCTTCCGATGACGTTGACCATAGCTAAAAGAGAGGGCAATTACTTCATAACCATCGGCGATCGCTTGAGCCGCAACTGTGGCAGAATCTAATCCGCCAGATAGAAGCACTATCGCCTTTTGAGGTTTAATTTCTTGGGACATTAAGCTTATTCCTAAAAATTTATCTTACTCCAAAAAGTTTATGGGTTTGCAAGCTTAAACGCCCCCTATTTGACTCCAAGCAGTTTGTGGGTTTGCAAGCTTAAACGCCAGAGAGGATTTTTGAGAATAAAACCGAAGACTAATTCCTGGGCTTCAGGCGAATTCCATTCTGGCTGTAAATACTTAAGAATTGGTTTACCTGTGACTTCCATTGCTTGATTAACCAGCATTTCCTGGGATATTGCCCAATCTAGATCATGACGATTACTTACCACTACTTTTAATTCATCCGCATATTTGTAAATCTCTGGTACAGGCGGCTTATAGGTTTTAGGCGAAAGCGTAATCCAGTCAAATACTCCACTCAGGCGATGGGCACCAGATGTTTCCAAATGCAAGCGCACAGGGTTTGAAGCGTTTGTCGCAGAATTTATTGCGGTACAGAGCGCCGAAAGTTCGTGCATCAGTGGTTCTCCTCCCGTAATTACGGCGATCGCTGGATTTGCCGCTTTTACCATTTTTGCCAAGTCAATTACCTTAAATTTGCCATGTCTTTGGGCATTCCAAGACTCTTTAGTATCGCACCAAGGGCAATGAACATCACAGCCAGCTAAGCGAATAAAAAAGGCACTGGTTCCCATCCAAGCTCCTTCTCCCTGAATGGAATGGAAGGTCTCCACCACTGGATAAGAAATAGTTGAAGTGGAGTTTTCTGCTAAGTAGGTTTGCATACATTCTTGAAATAACTAATAAAACTGAGAATAAGTGGGACGTAGCCTCGCAAGGGGTTTTGGCTCATTTGAGGCTTTAAAGATTTAACTTCAGTTAGTCGATTCTACTGAATAAGTAGCGTTACATGACACCAAGATGATTTTGTAAATTTACGCAGTTAAAACTATTACGGGGGCTACGCCCCCAACCCCGCTCATCTTTCTGTACAACGACTAATAAGTATGGGTATTTTTGAACAGAATGCCTTGAACTTCTATTCCCATTTTTTCCCCCAGTTTTCTCAAATGTCGCCTTGACTCCTCGGATAAATGATGAAACTCATGCCAATAGAGTTCTTGGGCACGATCAAGATTGAGATTGAGGTGCAGTCGTTCGGCTATGTCAATCGTATATTCTAATTGATTAATGTTGAAAAACTGCTCGCTTAGATTTTGATTGGTGGAAATTTGATTTTGGAATAGCTGACAGAGCGATTGCCAAACACAGTTCTCCAAGATTTCTACCGCTTCAACTCGCTGTAAACTACAGCCAAGATTTTCCGCTTCAACCGCAATTGCATCTAATGCGGCGATCGGCAGTTGCTCTCCTGCTTCTAAACGTTTTAATTCAGTTAAGAGTCTTTGATTTAGGGTAATTTCCGCCGCTACTTGCAATTCTGCTGGTATCGATAAGCCATCCCGTCGAAAAGCCGCCAAAATCCCATAATTATCACGATAGACTTGGGCATAGAGTTGATCTAAACGGGTCAGCGTTTCGCGAGAAAGCAAATAAAGAATTCGATGTCTCTCTTCGGCAAATAGATCGGAAAGGCTGAAATATTCTTCGCCAAAAGCTTGTGCCATTCCCAGCACTAATGCGGCTGCACTTGCCTTCTCAATAGTTTGGAAGAGATTTCGCTTGATTTGCTCATAGCTTCTTCGATCAGTGAAAGGTTGAATGCAGCAATGGAAGTCATAGCCACCTAAATGTAGTACAGCAAATATATACTCCACGCTCTCTTGGGTAATGGTAGAAGTAAGTTGAATTTGACCAATTGCCAAAGCCAAAGCGCCGATGCGTTGTAGTTGATAGTCCTCCTGCTCAATCGTGTAACAGTATAGTTGTTGCGATCGCGGATAGGAGGTAAAGAGAGAACTAATGCCATAGTGGGCGGCTACCTGCTTCAGGCTGATTTTGGCAGTGATTACCAACTGCCGATAGATTTCTGCTCCATTTATAAGGCTGGGAACTCGACTGGGTGCAGGTTCTAGCATTTTAATAAACTTCTCTTCCAGCATTACGCCACTAACTTCTGCCGCAAGCTCAATTGCTCTGGCAGCGTAACGCAAAATCTGTACACCTTCAGGGCGGGAAAGCTCTTCAAAAAACCAGCCACAACTGGTAAACATCAATAGCGCATGACGCTGCATTTCCAGCAACATCAAAGCTTCAGCGCGAATTCTGGTCTGAGTGTATTTAGTTAAATCTTTGCCATAGATCGACCAAAACTCTTGCCAAACCCCACTACTACTCTCTAAGCTATCTGGGTCATGGCGCAAAGTATCACGCAAAACTTGAATATAACCATCTCTGGCTGCCCAAGGATGATGAAAGTACTTTTCACCAACGGTTTCAAAAATTTCGGCTAAGCGATCGCGTAACCAGTTCAAGCTATCTCGTAAGGGTTTGCGCCATTTGCCACCACCTTCTTCTGTGCCGCAGCCACAATCATCTTGCCAGCGATCAACCCCGTGGGCACAACTCCAAGCCGTCACTGATTTGAGTTCCACTTCCCAAGTAGGTGAATAGAGACTGAGGTAATGAGCGTAGTTGGTCACTTTCCAGCCACGTCGGGGAAATTCACTAATAAAAGCGTAGGCTAAGGACTTCTCGGTAAAGTGTTTGTGGTGTCCAAAGGTTTCACCATCTGTAGCAACAGAGATTATTTGAGGAGCTTGGCGATCGCCTCGCACGGCCTGTCCTAGTCTAGCGGCAAAGTTATAGGAACTATAGAGTAAATCACCAAAACCCATGTCACGGGAAATTGGCCCATCATAAAAGAAAATGTCAATATAAGGGCGATCGCCACCAACTAAATTGGTTGAAGGTAAAAAACAGCGATAGGGACGAGTGGGATCGATTTGGCTACCACTTACTTCTTGCCAAGGGAATTGATCACTATTTTTCTCTTCTCTGCCTTCAACATCAATTGGAATAGGACGACAACGCATTGCTTGAGAAGGAGCAAGAATGATAAATCCAATTCCTTCTTCGATCAAACAAGTAATAGTCTCATAGTCTACTGCAGTCTCTGCCAACCACATTCCTTCAGCTTCTCTGCCAAACCTAGATCGGAAATCCGCTTGACCCCAACGAATTTGCGTAAGTTTATCCCGCCGATTTGCCAGAGGTAAAATTATGTGATTATAAACTTGAGCGATCGCATTGCCGTGACCATTCAGGCGTTTTGCACTATCTCGATCTCCTTCCAAGATGCGTTCATAGGTAAGGTGATCATGCTGCTCAAGCCAAGAAAGTAAGGTGGCTCCAAAGTTAAAACTAAAATACTCGTAGTTATTTACAATTCTTAATAATTTGCCTTGCTCATTATTTACCCTGGCAAAACCATTAGGGCGATAGCATTCATGGCTAATTCTCTGATTCCAATCATGAAAGGGAGCCGCGCTATCTTGGCGCTCAATTGCATTCAAATAGGGATTTTCGCGGGGTGGCTGGTAAAAATGCCCATGTATGGTTACATACACAGTTTGATCTATTGCTGCTTGAGCGCTAGGGTAGCTAGTAGTAGCGACTTTCAAGCTTTCTTTGATTTTCACTGTAATTTGATCAGCATTTTTCTCAAGGATTTTCCCAGCCATTTTCCCAGTGATTTTCTCAGTCATCTTTTCAGTCACATTAGCCAAGCAAAGTACATAAAAGCCTAAACTTTACCTTAACCGATCAAAATCGGGGATCAGGGGCTTAGGTAAAATTTCTTAAGCATTAGTCATAATTTCAAATAGGTCAAGAAGTTATGACGGCAAAAAAGAGAATTGCCTACCTAGAAGATGAATGTGGTTGGAGCGTACTCCCCGTATGGGTTTTTATTTTTTTAGCTAATTTTTAGCTAGAACCGTCAATGCCGCCTTGGTTCCAGAGCCAGGTGTAGTATGCACAAAGCCAACTAGCTGCAAGGTTGCCTCGATTGCCGAAACGGCGGTTAAGATATCGCGATCGCTGACAAAGCCAATATGTCCAATCCGAAAGATCTTGCCGTTAAGGTGATCCTGTCCACCTGCAAGCACAATGTCAAAGTGCTTTTTAATCGTAGAGCGGATTTTTTCGGCATCTGCCCCCTCTGGCGGAAGCACAGAAGTGATTGAGCCACTTGCACAGCCATCTTCAGCTAGTAAATTTAATCCCATTGCTTTCATTGCTGCACGGGTAGCATCGCGGTGACGTAGGTGTCGCGCAAAAATTTGGCGCAAGCCTTCCCTTTCCATCATGCCCAGGGTTACTTGTAGCGCCATGATCATATTCACCGAGGAGGTAAAAGGGGTTGAATTCTTGGCTGCATCCTGGCGCGCCTTGCCCAAATCCAGGTAGTAGCGCGGTAAATCTGCGGTCTTGT
>JBBRVV010000097.1:0-6836 GCA_038246525.1 Pseudanabaenales cyanobacterium | reverse complement strand
GGCTAAGTTGAGTACTAAAAACCCCCAGCAACACCAAAGTTGGCATCGTACCCAAACCAAAACAACACATTGTCGCTGCTCCTTGCCAGGCACTGCCAGTCTCTGCCGCTTTAATTTGCGCTGTGTAGAGAAAACCGCAGGGAATTAAGCCCCAAATTGTGCCCAAAGCCAGAGGAGTCCACCAATACATCCGTTGCGAAATCGCAATCATCAACTTCTGCCAACGATCATGCAGCTTCGCATTTAGGAGCGGATGAAAAACTGGTAAATGCGGTACTGCCTGAGGATGAATTTGACTGATTCCCAACCAAATCAAAATCAAACCCATAAATATAGTTATGCCTTGACGAAAGGAGCTGCCTACCCCTGCAATTAGCAGCGATCCAAAGCCGCCAATCATTGCCCCAACTAGGGTATAGCTAATTATACGTCCACAATTGAGTAGAAAATGGAAGAGCCAAGCAGTGCGATTTTGCGAAAGAGAGAATGCTATAGCGATCGGCGCGCACATCCCTGCACAATGACCAAAACTGCCCAAAAAACCCAAACCTGCGATTAAGAAAAGATCCAGGAACATTAAACTTTATTGCTTCTACCATCTAGCTGCGCGATCGCTAAATAGAAAGCGGTAATTGACTTCGCATCCAAATTGACAGCTGCTTCGCCACCTTGGATAATTTTGGCTAATTCTTGCCGATCCAGAATAACTACCTCAATCTCTTCGTCATCATCTTGGGCAGGAGGATGCTCTAACTTCTCCAAGTCTTCTGCCAAATAAGCATGAATTACCTCATCCGAATAGCCAGGACAAATATAGAAAGAGCCAAGTTTTTGCCATGAGTGCGCACAGAATCCAGTTTCTTCTTCTAATTCGCGTTTAATTGTGTAGTCAGGCACTTCGTCTATTTCCAAAGTTCCAGCAGGAAACTCTAGCAAATAACGTTGTAACGGAAAGCGATACTGCTTGACTAAAACAAACTTCTGATCTTGGGTAATTGGCACGGCTAAAGCTGCACCAGGATGCTTAATGTAAGAGTATTCTCCTTCAACTCCGTGGGGCAACTCTAAGCGATCTACCCGAAAATCAAATTTCCGCCCATTGTATTGCAAGATATTTTTCTTCAGTACAAAAGGAGTAATCTCTCCCGTCTGTTCGCTCATATTAGTCACAACAGTAGTCACAATTAGCTTGTTTATAGATAGATCTATTCTATACGCTCTGCGCTGCCTATGAGCTAAAACCCATTTCGGCGCTGCGCCCTGCGACCCTAGTTATTTTTTAACTAAATCTACTTAAGTGCATTAGTGGCAACTTTAGTCTCACTATCAGCCTGCTGCCAAAGTAGCTGCAATACCTTTTTTTGCTCTAAGGTGGGAATGTATTCCACTACTTCTGACTTTGTGATGCGAACACGGGTATTGATCCAAGGAGTGCGCACTGTACGAAGTGCTTCTTGGGGAGAATTGCGGGCTAATTCTTCAATTTTTTGGGACTTAGGGTAGCGGCGTAAAACTTCGGCAACTACTGGACTATTTTGATTACAAAGATACTCACTCCTTGCAATTAGGCATTCTTTCCAAAACATTAGGGCTAACTCATGGGTAAGAATAACCGCCTGCATTTGGGGCACACCTGTAGTTTCAGTTGATCGAGTAGCATCAGCGATCGCATTTTGGGCAGTGCGAAGAGATATCTCATAGTCATACAGACTGACTTTAGTTTCTAATGGAGTACTAATCTGTTGCAGCGCAATTAGAGCATCAGTATTATCACTGGTTACAGCCTTGCGATCTTCAATTAGTTGTTTGCCCAAACTGTTGAAATAGAGAGAAGAAAACTGTTCGGCACGGGCGGCTGGCCCTAAAAAAGCTGGTATAGATAAACACAGCGCCGAAATCGTGGCAATAATTGAAGTTTTCATGGCTACTTGACCTTTTTAGCTAAATTCTCCCTAAAGAATACAGCAGATCTTTTTTAAGTCAATTAATTTTTCTAGCATTTGCGACTGATTAGTGGTGACCATGCTTAGTTTTATATGGCTTAATTTTGTATGATAGGGGCATCCGCTAAAGTTTAAAACAACTATGACTATCACCAAATACAAACTGAACTCAGCCCAATATCACTTGATGGCAGAAACTGGTATTTTTGATCATGTGAAAGGCGATCGCGTAGAACTAATTGCAGGAGAGATTACTGAAATGTCACCGATTGGGAGTAAACATTGTGCTTGCGTGGCGAGGCTACAAAAAATGTTTGAACGGGCATTGGGAGAGAATGTAATAGTTTGGACACAATGTTCGATCAAGTTAAGTGAACTATCTGAACCACAGCCCGATCTAACTCTATTGAGACTGAAGAATAATTTTTATGCAGAACAGTTACCTAACCCTTCAGATATTCTGTTAATTATCGAAGTGGCAGATAGTACGATCAGTTATGACCGTGAAGTGAAGATGCCGCTCTATGCCAAATTTGACATTCCTGAAGCTTGGCTAGTTGATGTAAATGGAGAAACCTTGACTCGCTATAATAGTCCTAGTTCTAAGGGTTATAAATCTACTCAAATATTTGATAAAAGTGATTTTGTCGCTTGCATGGGAATAGAAATAGCGATCGCTAATTTTTTAGGAGAATAATTATGACAGTTGCCAAGTATAAACTGAACTCAGCCCAATACCACTTGATGGCAGAAGCAGGTATTTTTAACCATGTGAAAGGCGATCGCGTAGAACTAATTGCAGGAGAAATTGTTGAAATGTCACCACTTGGTAGAAATCATTGTGCTTGTGTTGGCAGTCTTACGGAGCTTTTAGTAACTAAATTTGCTGGTAAATTCACAACCTGGGTGCAAAACTCCATTCGTTTAGATGACGGTTCAGAACCTCAGCCCGATCTGGTTTTATTAAAGCGACGTAAAGACTTTTATAGGGCGAATTTACCTGGCCCTTCAGATATTCTGCTAATCATCGAAGTTGCAGACAGCACGATCAGTTATGACCGCAATGTAAAGATCCCGCTCTATGCCAAATTTGGCATTCCTGAAGCTTGGCTAGTTGATGTAAATGGAGAAACCTTGACTCGCTACACCAATCCTAGTTCTACGGGTTACAAATCTACTCAAATATTTGATAAAAATGATTTTGTCGCTTGCATGGGAATAGAAATAGCGATCGCGGAAATTTTAGGAGAATAATTATATTTTTCTAAATGGTTACTTCTGCTAAAATCATGCCTCTCTAGCTTACTGTGATCAGATTGTGCCATTAGACTAGAGGGATATAAACGCAGGTTTGAGCAGGCAGGATTATGGTATTTGACTGGTTTCGGCGCAAATTTGAGGAGCAGCCCCAAGCACAGGATGAAATAGCGAGTGAGACTGCTGAGATAGTTCCTGAGAAAAAAATTGAGAGCCAGCCTTTAGAATCTCAAGCTCCACAACATACCTCTACTCTTAACCCGCCAGAAGCACTCGAAGAAGCACCTAGCGATTTACTAAATTGGGCAAAGGCTGCTTATAGTAATATCCAAAAAGCCCAGGAATCAAGCCAGGAAGGTCTCGAACTAGCCTCTGAAGTTGCACCAGTTGAAGCAAAAACCTCGCAGGAGATAGCCCAGCTAGAATCATCTCAATCAAAACCGCCAGAGGAAATTTCCAACGAGTCGGCAAATGAGCTAGTAATACCCCAACCATTTTGGGCAATGTCTGAAGCCGATCGCCAAGCTCGAATTGCGGCTCTAGCTGCTACCGCGATCGCTGAACCCGAAATCATTCTTCCAGCAACTACCCAAACTCGCCCCAGTAGTTTTGCCCAATTACCCTTTGATGAAAGTTTTCTTTGGTCATCAGAGGTCTTAGCCGCTCAAGGTCGCAATCCCGATGATATTTCCGCCGAAGAAATTACCTGGCTAAATCGCCTGCGCCAAGGGCTAGATAAAACCCGCCTCAACTTGGTGAACCAACTTAAATCTCTAGTAGGGCAGGGTCCACTTGATGCTAATGCGGTAGAACAAATCGAAGCTCTATTGCTCCAAGCAGATGTGGGGGTAGAGGCAACAGATCGAATAGTGTTGGCCCTGCAAACCAAGCTAAAAACTGAAGCCTTGCCGCCCGAAGCTGGAATTGCTTTTTTGAAGCAGATTTTGCGCGAAATTCTGGATGCGCCGCTGGCAGGAAAAGAGAAATTTGTTTACTCACTTGCGCCCGAAAAGAATCAATTAAATATTTGGCTAATCACAGGTGTGAATGGGGCAGGCAAAACTACTACGATTGGCAAACTAGCTCATCTTTCGCAAAAGTCGGGTTACCGTACTCTAATTGCCGCAGCAGATACATTTAGGGCAGCAGCAGTCGATCAGGTCAAAATTTGGGGCGATCGCTCAGGTGTAGAAGTAATTGCCAACCCTGGCGAAAATACTGATCCAGCTTCGGTGGTGTTCGATGCTATTATAGCGGCGCAATCTCGTGGTACTGAACTTCTATTGGTAGACACAGCTGGTAGATTGCAAAATAAAAAAAACCTAATGGATGAATTAAGCAAAATCCGCCGAATTGTGGACAAAAAAGCCGAAGGGGCAAAGATAGAATCTCTGTTGGTTTTGGATGCCACTCTCGGGCAAAATGGTTTGCGTCAAGCAGAAATCTTTTCCCAATCTGCCGATATTACGGGTGTGGTATTGACTAAGCTAGATGGCTCTGCCAAAGGTGGTGTAGCGATCGCCGTAGTGCAAAAGCTTGGTTTACCGATCAGGTTTATTGGCGCAGGTGAAGGAATTCAAGATTTGCGTCCATTTTCTAGCTATGAGTTTGTGGAAGCTCTGCTCAGTAACTAGCCAAGTTAATTAATTGCGAGCTAATTGGTGATCAGCCATGTCATATCCTCTGCCTTTGGGGCAAATAACACCTACTCAAATTCCGCCGAGCCAAATTCCGCTCAGTCAGGTTTCTTCAGGTCAAAATTCAAGCTCAGAGCAAAACAAAACCCAAATTAGAGAACAGCTAAATGAATCACTAAAAGTACGCGATCGCCGACTCACGCCAAATGATCTGCGAGAATTGTTGCGCCGTTTTAGCCAAGAACAAACCAAAATTCAAGAACTATTGGGATTTTTGGGCTTTGCTTTGCGCAGTTTCAATAATCTCAATCAATTTTTAGAACTGATTCCCTTGGTTGCCAGTCGAGTAACTTATACCGATGGGGGCGCATTAATCCTTTTCAAAAATAGTGGTGCGCGGTTGGAGTCAATCCATTGCCCAGTAGAAGGCAGAAATGGTATTTCTTGTAAACAAGTAAAAATGGCGATCGAGCAGGCCCTTCAAGCTAGTTTGAACGGTTCCCAAGCCATGCTAGATCAAATAGTCAGCCATCACCTGGGGGCAGATGTACATTTATTTGGTACTTCGATTTTAGTAAAAAATTCAGTGCGCGGTCGCCTCTATGTGTTTAGCCGTGCGCCCAACTATACCTGGAGTGAAACCCGTCAAAAATTAATGCGACTGGTAGCAGACCAAACTGCTGTAGGCATTGAGAATAATGCCCTTGCGGGTGAGCTAATCAAAAAAGAACGCCAAGACCGTGAGCTAGAAATCGGCGCAGAGATTCAACGTCAACTATTACCCCGTACCAATCCGAACATTCCTGGGCTAGATGTTGCGGCTCGTTGTCATACTGCTAATCGGGTGGGAGGCGACTACTATGATTTTATTCCTGTCAGTAAGTGCGATCGCTGGGGGATTGTGATTGGTGATGTGATGGGTAAAGGTGTACCTGCGGGCTTGATTATGACTATGACTAGAGGAATGTTGCGAGCAGAGGTGTTAAATGGTCATACCCCAGGCAAAATTTTGTCTCACTTAAATGAAGCAATGTATGAGGATCTAGAAAAATCCCATCGATTTTTGACTATGTTCTATTCGGAATATGATCCAAATTCTCAAATCCTTAGCTTTAGTAATGCGGCTCATTTGCCATTACTGTTATGGCGATCGCAAAAAGTGCAAACCCTCGATACCCTGGGCGCACTAATTGGACTAGAGCCAGATTCTGAATTTGAAGAGAGCGAAATTCGCTTGCAAACTGGAGATGTACTGCTCTACTACACCGATGGCATTACTGAAGCAGTAAATCAAATGGGCGATCGCTTCGATGAAGATAATCTAAGATCATGTTTGCAAATCGCTTGTCATAATCAACTGAACGCCCAACAAATTCTTGACTATTTATTTGAACAGGTACAAACTTTCACAGGTAGATCCAGAAATTCTCATCAAGATGACATGACTCTTGTGCTGTTGCGAGTTGAATAGTTCACTGTTGAAAAATTAAATGACTCATTCCCATAGTCACAAACACAGTCACCAAACCCCAAAAAACTTTAGTCGAGCCTTTGCGATCAGTATTGCGCTGAATACAGGTTTTGTAATTGTAGAAGTCAGCTATGGCATTTTGGCTAACTCACTAGCATTAATCGCCGACGCGGGGCATAACCTGAGTGATGTTTTGGGGCTGCTGCTGGCATGGGGAGCAAGCATTTTGGTGCGACGTTTACCCACAAACCGTCGTACCTTTGGCTGGAGAAGATCATCAATTTTGGCAGCACTTCTGAATGCAAGTTTTCTGCTAATTGTATCGGGTGGCGTGGCATGGGAAGCGATTTTACGTTTACGCGAACCTACATCTGTCGCAGGGAACACGGTGATCTTGGTGGCATTGGTGGGAATTGCGATCAATACTATTTCTGCTGCTATGTTTTTTGTCGGGCGTAAAGGCGATCTAAATATTCGCGGTGCATTTCTCCACCTTACTGCCGATGCTTTGGTATCTTTGGGCGTTGT
>JBBRVV010000096.1:0-6867 GCA_038246525.1 Pseudanabaenales cyanobacterium | reverse complement strand
GCTCAGTGGTGGTATTTTCTCGATCATCCTCATGTCCCGCCAGATAACAATCGGGCCGAACGCAATCTTAGGTTAGCCGTTACCAAACGCAAAGTTTGTGGTGGCTCTCGTTCGATGGCTGGCTTAGATAATACCGCCGCTTTATTGACTGTTATTCAAACTTGTAAAGCACAAGGTCGCTCTGTATTAGACTTTTTCTGCCAAGCTTTGATCGATCCTTCCTCTCTTTCACTTATTCCCATTCTCACCTGATTGCTTACAGATATATCAACTCTGATCTATCTATGCTTAGATACCAAGAGAAGTTAGGAGTGGCCAAGTAAATCTAAAAGTGGTGCCACTATATCCATTTGATTCAACCTTAATTTTTCCGCCTTGAAGTTCCACTATCTTTTTAACGATCGCTAAACCTACTCCAGTATTATTCTGATTACTAGACTTACCAAGCGTTCTAAAAATCTGAAAAATATTTTGGTGATGCTCTAGTGAAATTCCAGGTCCATCGTCGATTACCTCAAATTGATAGAAATCTGCTTGGCGGGTTGCCACAATCTCAACTCTGCCGTCTTGGCGATGATGATGTTTGACCGCATTACCGATTAAGTTAGTAAAAATCTGCTCTAAAGCCCGCCTATCTGCGACCAGATTTGGCATATTTGGCGCGATTTCGATTATAAAACTAGGCGGTATTTCTAATTGACTAATAATCTCTCGGAGAAGTTCTTCAATCCAAATAGAAGTTTGATAGACTTCTGAACGCCCGATCTGGGCATATTGTAATAAATCGTTGAGTAGATCTTCCATATTTTCAGCCCGCGTAGTCAATAATTCGAATTGCCTTAGCGAATCTGGATTAAGCACATCTACTAGATCCTCGGTGAGCCAAGTGGCTAAGTTCTTGATTGAGCGC
The DNA here is from genome assembly GCA_038246525.1 of Pseudanabaenales cyanobacterium. Classification (GTDB taxonomy): domain Bacteria; phylum Cyanobacteriota; class Cyanobacteriia; order Pseudanabaenales; family Pseudanabaenaceae; genus JANRLH01. Next base: position 5,957 of record JBBRVV010000096.1, on the reverse strand, counting down.
AAGGGTGCTCGCAGGTCATGGGAGGCGAAAGCTACGAACGTATCCAGGTCTTGGTTCTTCTGCTCTAAAACTATGGCAGATTTGGATAATTCTTGAATCAATCCTTGTTGAACTTCAGCTTGCCTTTGTAAATTATGTTCGGCTTTTGAGCGCTGTGCTAATTCTTGACTCAACTGCTGCAAGAGTTCTGCCTGCTGAATCGCGATCGCTAGTTGGACTGAGATCTGTTCTAAAAATAAAATTGAGTCATCTGTCCATTGATATGGGCTCTGGCATTGATGCACGATCAAGAGTCCCCATAGCCTTAGCTGATGGTCTGAGCCATTATCTGGGCGATCGGCAATAAGTAAAATCGGCACAATTAAAACTGCTTTTACTTCAAACGACTCTAATAAGCGGATGTGACAGTCTGACAGTTCTGATTGGTAGATATCGTCAATTGCCTTTGTAGCCCCTTGCTGATACTGAATTGCCTTATTCTCGGCAAAGCAGGTATCATTGATTCTCTCTGCTAAAGAAGCGCGCCAAGGTGGATTTACGGCTTCCGCCACCACGTTTCCTACCCAGTCGGGTTCAAATTGATAGAGGATTACCCGATCGCATTTTAGAAACTGTTTAACTTCCCAAACAGAAATGTTGAGAATCTGGTCTAGATCAAGCGATCGGCGAATGCGTAAAGAGACTTCGAAGATTGCCAGTTGCCACTTTTGCTGAAGTTTTAGGGATTGCTGATATTGGAATTGCTCTAAAATACGTTGAACGACTAATTGAAAGTAGATCTCGGTAACTTTATTTTTGATTAGATAGTCTTGTGCACCTTTTTTCATCATGGTCACGGCAACTTCTTCATCCCCTTGACCCGTCATCACTAAAATAGCTGGGAGCGGTTTGCCATTTGCGAGCCGCTCAAGTTGATCAATGAATTGAATCCCATTTAGGTCAGGTAGCAGGTAATCTAAAACGATTAAATCTGGCCATAGCGTTTCACAAAACTTTAGTGCGTCTCTAGAATAATAAGTTGGATGAATGTCGTAAGAGTTAATGCGATCGTGAAGAAGATACCTGCAATAGGTTTCAATATCCTCGGGGGAATCATCAAGCAATAAAATTGTAAATTGCTTCTTTATTAGCATTCAAACACCTGAGAGTTTAATAATCTGCAAATTCCAGGTCTAAAACATTAACTTATACGGTCTTGGCTGATAGAAGTACAATTATTAACTCGTACAATCCTAGCCTACAGATCTACATCTCTAGCAACTTAAGGCAAATTGTGATCTAATGTGCCACTTTTGAAAATACTAAAACCCAATGAAGACTAAGCTCTACAACCGTTTTGGTAGTAGATCCGATAGCAAATCGCTGTAATTAAGTTTTGTTTAGATGACAAAATCGGCAGGTATAAATTTTAAAAATTAAGGTGAAGTAGCAGTATTGAGCCAATACTCGATCATGACTTGCATTGACTGCTTAAACTTTTGCCACTCCACCATTTTAACCAAATAACTATTTGCGCCCAAACGATAGCATTCCTTAATATCGGTAAGATTACTTGAAGTAGTTAAAACTACTGTAGGTAGATGTTGAAGAAGTGGATTTTGCTTAATTGACCGCAAAACATCTTTCCCATTCATTCCAGGCAGGTTTAAGTCTAGCAAGATCAGATTTGGCACCTCTTTTGGATATTCTTGCTTTGCTTGCATACATTGATCAAGATATTCAAGCGCTTGTTTTCCTGTTTTATAGCGATGCAGTCGAGCTTTAACGGGATACTGCCGAAAAGAGCGATCCAGCGCTTCATAATCTTCGTCGCTATCCTCTACCACTAAAACAAGTGGAGGTAACTGATTGGCTAGGCTATAGGTGGCTAATAAATTCATTTCATTTCCGCTAAGGAACGGACAGAGAGGATTTGATCGGATTTAAGTACATAAACGGCTGATCTAGGCACAATCATAGTATCAATTGACTCGCCAAGGGGATTAAATATTTCCAGAACATAGCCTTCTTCTCCACCTGTGGGGTGGGGGACGGTATCGATGAAGGTGGCAATGTCTCCACTTTTTAAGTGATGTTCGGGAAAGTCTTGGGCTAAAGAAACTCGCTGATATAGTTCGATCATGACTTTTTCTGCTTATCTTTAAAGGTAGAAACGTTCCCAGGAATCAGCTTAATTCACTTCTTAGCTGATTCTGCTCGAACCGTAAAGTAGAAAGTGCTACCATGCCCTAGGGATGAGTCGACCCATATCTCTCCGCCATGACGCTCGACAATTTTTTTGGCGATCATCAAGCCTGCTCCAGTGCCACCACCATATTCATCGCGATTATGCAACCGCTTAAAAATGTGAAAAACGTCGTCAAAATGGACTGTATCGATGCCGATCCCATTGTCACGCACATAAATAATCTGAGAATCTGCCTGAAAATCCAGATTTGACTTTACCCTTCGCACTTCTCTTAGCACTTGTTGAGCAGCTTCAGGTTCTAGACAACCAATTTCAATTTTTTTAATCGGACTATTGTTATATTTGATCGCATTACTGACTAGATTGGTGAGAAGTTCATTCATTTGAGAGCGATCGCCCAAAATTGTAGGCAGAGGATTTACGCTGACTTCCAAGGCATCACCCACATTTATTTTGAATAAATCTACCGTCTCCTGGACAATCAGATTTAGATCGATTGGCAGATTGGCAAGTTCGGAACGTCCCAGCCTAGAATAATGCAGCAAGGAGTCAATTAATAGTTCCATGCGGCGAGTGAGGCGGGTGAGAGTTTCAAGCTTAGAGATACCTGCGGCATCTAGAATTTTGCCATAGTCCTCCATTAAAAAACTGGAGTAGTTATGAATCCCCCTGAGTGGCTCCTTAAGATCGTGGGAGGCAACATAGGCAAAGGAGTCCAAATCGATATTGCTACGTTCTAACTCCATGTTCAGCCTTGACACTTCAGCAGCATGACGTAAGGTCACATGAATAATCGCATTTCTAAGCTCCATCGCAGCTTCGTTTTCGCAGAGCTTCCAAGCTAAGGCGGTATGTTGCACTTTTTCCTGCCAAGCAGCGAAGGATTTTCGGGGGGAAAGTCGTACCTCACCTTGATTGTCAACTATTACTGGCTTATTAGGATCGCCGCCCCAAGTTACAGTCTGACTCACTTCTGGACGGAACCAGAGGATGTAAAAATTTTGGGTGCTAGAGATCGTCATGGCTAGCAGACCACTGGCAACATCGCTATAGGATTCGGCTTCTGGATACTCTTTGGTTAAGCAGACGCTTTGGATGATATCTTCAGCTTGCAGGCGGGGAATTAGATAAGTAATTAGCGGCTTGAGCAGATCTTGACTGGGAGTCTTACCTAAAATAACGCACTGATCTTGGAAATAGATCACCGCACCAGTAGCACCGACTAAGTTCAATAAATCTGTAGGAGATTGAGTTAAGGCAGCTAAAACATCGGATTGTTGAGAAATAGACTTAAAAAAGGATGTTTTTAGGGTATTGAGTTCGATCTGATAATCTCGATCTTTAAGTTCGTCTTTGGCATTTATTTCAAATGCGCCCATCTGACCAATAAATTCACATACGGTGCGCAGAAAGTAGGGGATCATTCTTGGCTCGCTATGATGGCAGGCAATCAGTCCCCACAATTGGCGATCATGCATTAACGAAATCGACATCGACGCTCGCACCCCCATATTGTGCATATATTCAACATGAAGGGGGGAAACACTGCGCAATATAGACAAACTTAAGTCTAGGGGAGCCTGGGTAATCGGGTTGAGTATGGGCACCAAGGCAACAGGTGTATATTTGGCATCTGGGACTAAGCGTAGGTGATTTATGGTGTAGAGATATCGCGCTTGCATGGGAATATCGGACGCGGGGTAGTGCAATCCCAGAAAAGGGACAAGATTGGGGTGACGGGCTTCAGCAATTACCTCTCCAGATCCAGAGGGATTAAAGCGGTAGATCATCACCCGATCAAAGCCAGTAATCTGGCGGACATTGGCGACTAATTGGCTGCAAAGTTGATCAAAGTTGGTCGCTTTTTGCAATCCTTCAATCGGAGCCTTCACCTGTCGATAAAAATCGAAATAGGTAAGATCTTCTTGAATAGATGAAATAGCTTGACTAGGCGTGGCTTTGCCGAATTCTATCTCTAGGATCACTATGGCATCTAGCCGATGCACAATACTATGGGCGACCATTTTACCATGAGGGGTATTTAGCTCAATCCGTAATGGATTAACGTAGTTAAAGTCTCCAGCCAAACATTGGCGCACAGCGTAGATCTCAGGCTCGCTCAACAGACAACTCAAAGGTCGGTTCAAATACTCTTCAGGTTTTTGCCCTAGCCATTGGTCGGTATTCTCACTGACTTGGATAATGGTTAAGTCGGATTGATCAAGCGCAAATAATACACCGTGGGGTTGGATGTATCCAGGAGTATGAATCGGTTCGCGATCGCAGTTAGTGGCATCGACACGATCGCTTGGGCTAAGCAAGGCGAGGGATTCAACGTACGACTGAGTCATAGGTAGAGGGTTTCTATAAGGAAAATTTGTAGGTATTATAACTTACTGCAAATCGAAGGTAGTATTCCGATCGGTGCGATCGCCTCAACTATTATCTTCTCAAATGATTTAATTTGTTTTAGAGCGCGATCGCAATAATCTCTCCGAACTCAACTATTTTTGCTTGCTTAATCTCTGCTGAAAACAGATACCTTAAACAGAGCGATTGGTTCGGTATAACGGTAAAGTTATGCTTGCTAGGTTAGAGTTAAGTCAAATTAGTCGGATTCTCAATAATTAGTCCTTCACCCGCTGCGGCGGTATTTAAACTATTGGCGGCTGAAACAAAATTTACTATTGCCGAAACAATCTCTACGCTACTAATAAAAAACTGATTAGCTAGATTAGGAGCAAAAAGAGGGAATATCAGCAAACTCTAGCCTTAATTTAAATTCTTTTCTGATTCTGGTCGAACCGAAAAGTAGAATGTGCTGCCATCTCCTAAGGCTGATTCGATCCATATCTTGCCGCCATGCCGCTCTACAATTTTTTTGGCGATCATCAGCCCTGCTCCAGTACCGCCGCCATATTGATCGCGGGCGTGCAGCCGCTTGAAAATCATAAATACCTGATCAAAATGCGATCGATCGATGCCGATCCCATTGTCGCGGACATAAATAATTTGAGAACCCGACTGAATATTAAGTTGGGGGCGTTCACGTCGCAGGCTCTGAGCTGCTTCCGCGTCCAGACAGCCAATTTCGATTTTTTTGAGTGGATTCTCGTTATATTTGATCGCATTACTGACCAAATTTATGATTAGTTCATTGATTTGAGAGCGATCGCCAACAATTATCGGTAGGGGATTTATGCTGATATCCAAATCATCACCGGTTGTGATTTTGAATAGATCGAGCACCTCTTGGGCTAAGACATTTAGATCGACCGGCAGATTGGTAAGTTCGGAACGTCCCAACCGCGAATAATGCAGCAACGAGTCGATTAAAAGCTCCATACGGCGGGTTAAGCGGGTGAGCGTTTGCAGTTTGGATATGCCCTCGGTATCCAGAATTTCGCCATAGTCTTCCATTAAAAAACTGGAGTAGTTATGAATTCCGCGTAGTGGTTCTTTGAGATCGTGGGAAGCAACATAGGCAAAGGAGTCCAGATCGATATTGCTGCGTTCTAACTCGATATTCAGTTTGGAAAGTTCGGCGGCATGACGTAAAGTTACGTGAATAATCGCATTGCGAAGTTCTAGAGCGGCTTCGTATTCGCAAAGTTTCCACGGTAAGGCTGTACATCGCACATTTTCCTGCCACGCGGCAAAAGATTGGCGCGGAGAAGGTCGCACTTCGTCATTATCATCAACCATTTCTGGCTGATTGGGATTGCCGCACCAAGTTACGGTCTGACTCACTTCGGGACGGAACCACAGG
>JBBRVV010000095.1:0-6873 GCA_038246525.1 Pseudanabaenales cyanobacterium | reverse complement strand
ATGGTTTAGCGCCAATTCACCCACAGAGAAGGGCTGAGGACGAATACTTTCAAAAGTTACACCCTTGCCAATTTCCACATGATACCAGGGCAGACCCATAAAAAAGCGGGTGGGATAGGGCGGTGTACCAGTATCATCGGGATTAGATTCCATTGGAAGCCAGCCCATACCAGGAATATAAAACTCAATCCAAACATGGTTGTAACCTTGATAGAGCGGCAAATTCTGTTGATCAGCATCGGGTGGGCATTTGTAACGTCCAACGGTGCGGCAGGCAATGCCATTTAGACGAGCGATCGCTAACAGAAGTCCCACATACTCCCCGCAGGAAGCGGTTCCCCTTGCCAAGGCTTCTTCTGGGCTGCTGATATAGGGCTGCATCCGATATTCCAAGCGGTCGTAAACATAGTTGCGAATCTTTAGCATCTTGCGCAAAATATTGGTCTCAGTACCTACCGCCTCACGCGCACTGTTGCGCACAAAAGAGCTATCCATACTTAAGCCATCATCATCAATTAGATAAAGTGATTGCAATTCAGAGTTGAGCGGTTCGATATTCTCTACTTGTTCGGGTGTGAGATTGTATTTTATTCCCCGTAGCTCCAGCACGGCCTTCCAGCCAAACATTCCCGCTTCGCCTGGTTGCAAGTTGCCAATTTCAAATACAGCAACTTTACTGCCAGCTACTTCCTGGATCTGCATTGGCATTCCTAAAGATTCAATCGAGATTACCTTTTGGCGATCGCTATTTTCAGGTAAGGCAATGCGCCAGGTGAGGTCTTCCAGCCCTTGGGGATACTCTGAGGCTAATTCTTCTAAGTAGGTCATTTCTACTAAGTAGCCATTGGAGAGGGTATAGCCAGGCTTGGCATCTACCTGTTGCCATTGAAACCAGTGGATAAAAGTGCGATCGCGTACCTGAACTGAGTAGGGATTCAGATCGTTGGGATTATCTCTTATATAATTTTCATCACTTGTATAAACCACATAGAGTTGTTCGCCTGCAAAGGCTAAACCTGTCGGGGAAGCAAAAGGAGTAAGCGCCCGCATTTGCACTGCTCCAGTTTTTGGCTCTAGTTGATACACAGTTTCTTCTGCTCGATCCACTGCCCACAAGTATTCATCTTTGAAAGTGAGCGAAGTATCGCCTGTACCAGGACTAGGCATCGCTCTTAATAAACCCGTAGTTGTTCTGCCTATGACCAAAATTTTATTAACCTCAGTCGAACTCACATATACTGCTCCTTCGGATACTGCCAGCCCATAGATTGGGTGCGCTAACTGCACAAATAAATTTAATTCAAAGTCTTGACGATTAAAGTAGTAAATTGACTTGTCCTTTGCCAGCCAGAAAGTCTCGCCGCCAGAAGTAATACTGTGAGCGATCGCAGTCGCACCACAAAACTGTGGATAGCTGTGACGGTTGAGGATAGTCGCGCCTTCGGTGTAAAGATCAATCTGCAACAAGTAGCCCCGATAGGTATCCAGGCAAATTGCTTGGCTCGATTCAGGAAAAATCAAGCTTTGTAATTGATAAGCACCTAAAGGACGTATAAAATGGGGAAGACCAGTCATAGAAATATGCATGATAGATAACTGTATTAAGACATAACCATGCAACTACAAACAGCAGCCAAGTTAGCAGAATGCGGCGATCGCTGGACTAGAAGACATCCCCAATCGCGTGAATTTATTTGGTCAGAGTCACAGGTGGCTTGGGAAATCTATGAGCATCTAAGTCTGGTGAAATTAGAGCCTCACCTAGTAGATCGAATTTTCCAAACTCTGGAAACTGAAGGCAAGTTCAGACCGATGCGTCTATTTGGTAGACTGAAAAGTTTTTATGATCGTTGGTGTGCGGGAGTATATATGGATGCCTTATCTGAGACTTTGCCCCAAAAAAAGGCCACCCAAGTCAGATTCGATACCCCAGTTGAATTTAGCCCTAGCCCTAGGGAAATTGATATCGGTGCTGGTCTCAATGTGATCATCCTACTGCTAAAACTAGATAGCTATATGCAGTCTCAGCCCAGGCTAGCGGGCAAAGTTAAGTTTTATCCCTGTGGCGAACCAGATCAAGCAGATCTAGATAGCGATCGCTTACTCAAAATTATTGGCTATAGTCGCTGGCTAGGCATCGGTACTTTTTTGGCGCGGGTGGGTGGTTTTCTCTGCGGTGCCAACCTGTCCAAGGTAAATCTAGCGGGTGCAAACTTATTTGGCGCAGATTTTAATCAAGCAGATCTACGGGGAGCGAATCTCAGTGGCACAAATCTGGTGGGCGCTTGTTTCAGTAATGCGGATTTACACCAGGTAAATTTTAGCTATGCCAACCTCACGGGTTCGGACTTTTCGGCAGCTAATGCCAAACAGGCAAATCTCAGCCATGTAAACTTAATGAGTGCAGAGATGACTGCTGCCCAGTTACAAAGCGCTAAGTTTAGCAATAGTAGCCTATGTGGCGCAAATCTTACCCAAGCCGAGCTAAGCAATAGCGATCTCAGCGGTGCCCATTTGCGCGGGACAACCCTCAGCCATAGTAACCTCCACCGCGCCAATCTACGGGGTGCAGTTCTAGCCAATGCTGACCTGAGCCATGCCAATCTCACCTATACCGATTTACGTTTAGCCGACCTAGATGGGGCAAATTTGCACATGATTATTTGGGATCAGACGACAAAATGGGATAATGCTAGGGGTATGAAGCTATAACTCTTATGTTTGCTCAATTTCGCGCGCAATATCCCCAGGGTAGTATCAAAACTGAGTTGTTAGCCCAGAAAGTTGACGGAATGCACGTTTTTCGGGTAGCGATCGCTGATGGTGATCTAATTCTTAGTACTGCTACCGCCGCCGACAGTGATCTTGAAGTTGCCGAGGATCGGGCAGTAAAGCGTGCGCTAATTTTAGCTGGATTTACTTTAGAGCCAGAATTAAGAGAAGTTAGAGAGATGAGTGAGCCAAGGCTAAAAGCTACACTTATGCCCGCTGAGACTCGCAATGAGCCTAGTCATGAATTAAATAATCAACTCCGACAATTACCCCGTTTTGTCCCAGAATCTAACCAAGCTTTGCCTCAATCAAGTCCTAGTCCGATCGCTTCAATTAATAACCCAATCAATCACGCCATTCATAATTTTGAAGAGCAAGAATATAACCAGCCAACCTTTGAGCACATTCGATCAGAGCGTTCAGAGCCAGTTCAGCCAATAATTGTCAAGGAGTCAAAAATATTAGAATTCTCCGATGCGATCGCTCAAACTACAGTGGAGTTAAGAAGATTAGGCTGGACTGAAGAACAAGGAAGAGAATACCTAATGCAAACCTATAAAAAGAATTCGCGCATGAAACTTTCTCCTGAACAGATCAATCAATTTTTGGCATATCTTCAGTCTCAGACTTCCGAACATCCACCTTTTTAAATTCAAGATAATCCAGTTATAGAAAATAGCTTGACAAATTGTAAACTTTTGTTACAATCATCATAATGAGTTTAAAAAAAATTATGTCCCAGCGCACCAGCATTACCGATGATCGCGGATTACTAAACAATTTTGCCTACGAGCCGCCAGTTTATATAGATGAAGAGCAGCGCGTAGGTTTTACCGAATTTGCCGAAAAGTGGAACGGTCGCTTCGCCATGATTGGTTTTGTATTATTACTTCTAATCGAATTTGGTGCAGATCAAGGTTTTATCAGCATCTTGCGTTCTTTAGGCTAATAGACTGACTTTCAAAATAAGGGTCACAAAGTAAGACCCATAATCTGAGAATCATGAGGTACGAATCATAAAGTAATAACTAAGATAGTAGAGGAATTAATTTTCTTCTACTATCTTTTTTTTGCGAGAAAAACTATAGGAAGAAGTTTTGCTTGACTATCCTGCTAGGAATAATTAAAACGGTTTCTAAGAAACAAATTACCCAGGGATTACATCTTTAAAACCCATTGCGAGGCTACGCCCTGCGACCCTATTTTGAAAGTAGTAGGAAGAATCTTTCTGGGAATTCGCCTAACTCTGCTAGATTCTTTGCTTAGGTTAGAGTTGCTCTAGCCTTAATTAGCTGTTGTCGCACTTGATCATAACCTGTGCCACCATAGCTATTTCGCACATTTACAACTTGAATTGGCGCGATCGCTTGCACAATATCAGCTTCAAATAGAGGATGGAACTCTTTCCATTGATCCAAATTCAAATCTTTCAACAAAATCCTTTGGGAAATACAGGTTTTAACTAATTTTCCCACTAGATTGTAGGCTTCACGAAATGGAATGCCTTTAGCAGCCAGATAATCTGCCACATCGGTAGCATTAGAGAAGTCGGCAGCAACTGCATCTGCCAGAGTTTGAGGCTGAAACTCAATTCCTTCCGTAATTACCACCGTCATCGCCTCCAAACAACTTCGTACTGTAATTACCGTATCAAATAGTGCTTCTTTATCTTCCTGCATATCTTTGTTATAAGCTAAGGGTAAGCCTTTGAGCAAAGTCAGCATTGCCTGAAGATGTCCAAATACTCGGCCTGTTTTGCCCCGCACTAATTCTGGTACATCGGGATTTTTCTTTTGCGGCATGATACTAGAACCAGTGCTGACCCGATCGCTTAGTTTGACAAAACCAAATTCTTCTGAAGCCCAGAGAATTACTTCTTCCGAAATTCGGCTCAAATGTACCATGATCAAACTTGCTGCCGCTAAAAACTCCACCGCAAAATCGCGATCGCTCACACCATCTAGACTATTATTTCCAGGTGCAGTAAAGCCCAAAAGCTCAGCCGTATAATGGCGATCAATCGGGAAAGGAGTACCAGCCAAAGCACCTGAACCTAGAGGTGAAAAATTTAGCCTTTTGGAAACATCGGTAAGACGTTGCCAATCTCTTTCTGCCATTTCAAAATATGCAAGAAGATGATGTGCCAAACTAAGTGGTTGCGCCCGTTGCAAATGCGTATAACCAGGGATAAAAGTCTCAATATTTTGATCAGCTAAATTCAACAACGCCGTTTGCCAATTTCGCAGATCTTGCTGAATTGCCGTAATTTGCGCCCGTAAATACAACCTCACATCGGTGGCTACTTGGTCATTACGCGATCGCGCCGTGTGTACCTTCTTACCTGGATCGCCAATTAGCTCAGTCAAGCGTCTTTCCACTGCAAAATGGATATCTTCTGCATCGATACCAGGGTTAAAACTACCTGCTCGATGTTCTTGGCGCACCTGCTCTAGTCCATTTACCAAAGCCTCAGACTCTGCCGCACTAATGATTCCTACCTTTGCCAACATCTTGACGTGGGCCTGAGAACCCGTAATATCGTATTCGATCAGTTGAATATCAAAGCTGATACTGGCATTAAATCGGGCGATCGCTGGATGTAGCGCAGTCTCAAAGCGTTGGCTCCAAGGCTGATTCACTTGAGGCTGATTTACTGGGGGCTGATTAGCAGGAGATGGATTCATGATTTTGATTTGTTTTTGCTATTGAATAGCATAGCAGCAAGGCTTCCTAGCCCGAATCCCCACAGTGAACTATTTAGCAAAATAATTAAATTACCGCTCAAACCAGGAATAAATTTGCTATACGCAACTGCTGGCAATACTAGAGGGAAAGAGCGAATTGAATGCAATCTATTGAGAAATTGATATTTGAAATCAGGTAGAGTACCCGTATCAAAATTGGTCATTGTGAGACCGAACGTAACCAGGAAAAGGGAAAGCCACAAGCCCAAGTGGAGAATAAAGTGGAGAATACTAAACCCTAAAATCCAAATCCATTTCATTAACATATTGAAACTGATCTTGAAGCTGGTCAAAGCTAGTAATGGTTTTAAATCCTTTAGGATCATTGCTATGGTTGCCAGGACGAAGCGAAAAAACCCCTTGCATTCCTGCTTCTCTTGCAGCTTCTAATTCGGCTGCCACATCGGAAATAAATAGAATTTTGTCGGCAGCAACATTAATCCTTTGGGCAATTTTGCCATAACTGCTTGATTCTCTTTTGCCACCGACTTCTGTATCAAAATAACCACTAAAGTATTTAGTTAAATCACCTAATTCGCTATAGCGGAATATCAGTTTTTGAGCATTTACGCTGCCAGAAGAGTAGATAAAAATTCGCTTACCAAGTTTTTGCCAAGAGCTTAAAGCCTCTGGCACATCTGCAAAGATTTGCGATCGCAGTTCACCGCTTTCATAGCCTAGTTGCCAAATTTTGCCTTGTAGCGATTTTAGCCCTGAAGATTTGCGATCGCTGTCAATCAAAAATTGAATGTAAGGGAAAGGATCTTGTTCCCAAGCGGGTAAAGAGATTCCCTGCAAGCGATCGCGTTCGTATTCTTGACGTAGTGATTTTAAGTCAGCCTGCACAGGCTCAGAATTGTTTTGCTTTAGAAAGTCAGCAGCATGTTTTAGGGCATAGGGAAACAGCACGCCAAATACATAATCTACAGGTGTAGTTGTGCCTTCAATATCCAGCAGAATTACTTCGGTGATCATCCGAAACAGAGGGGTTGATAACCTTGCTCTTTTTGACTTTCAGAGTAGTGTGGAGTCCAACCAGAAATTGCTTGGAACAGACGAATTGCCCGAATGCGGCGATCGCTACATAGATCAAACCAATGCAAAGTCCCTTTTGGCACCACTAACAAATCTCCCGCTTCTACCTTCACACTGATTACAGCGCTAGTTTGGGGATTGATGTGGAAGAGTCCTGAACCAGCAATGGTAAATCTTACCTCGTCGTCGTCATGGATATGTTCACGATTAAACTTCGCTAGCATCGCGTCAAGGTTGGGGGTATGGGTATGAATATCGATCACATCTGCAGTCACATAACCACCTTTTTGGTTGAGAATAGAAATGTCTTTACTATAAGCAT